>CAZQMH010000075.1:0-11721 GCA_964594435.1 uncultured Alcanivoracaceae bacterium | reverse complement strand
TCCGATATTATCTTCTTCTAAGTTAAAGACAATACCATATATATCATTTGTAAATTTTAAAAGCTCACCTGCTCTTGCATTCTTTAATCCATATATCCTTGCAATATTATCTCCAACTTGACCCGTAACCAGAGCAAAAACTTGGTACTGAATGAAGCTGTTGGTATTGATGCTCACAACATCATTTATGTTGCCTGAATGCGATCCTTGGGAACAGAAATTGGCACTAGACATGCACTCCCAATCAGTAAAACTTAGCCCCGTTGGTTCGTTCATTTGCAGTACCGCTTGGTGGATATTAATTGGGCTATTATTTCCAAGTGTTAAGACAAAACTGATAACATCTCCAACCGCATAAACGCTATTTATGCTCGAAATATTGATGCCAATATCGGCTTGTGTGTCATTATCACTTATTTCAACTGGGATTGGATTGCTGTTATCCACGCTGATATTGGCATTATCGGTTGTGGTTAAATTCATACTTATGCTTTCTGTGGCTTCTGAATCGATGTCATCATTCACATTAATAGCGACAAACACCGAGCTGTCTCCAGCTAAAATGACTGCCGAGCTTGGAGCCTGATAGTCTGTATTTAAGGTTGCTGTACCGCTATAATTAAAATTGATGGTGGTATCTGTTGCACTTATTCCACCAGACAAGCTCAGTGTAAAGCCACCATTGCTTGCAGGTTCGGCAGCATTTTGGGCACTGCTGAGGGCTACCACTCCGTTTTCATCATCCACAATATCCAATTGCACTAGCGTATTTGTATTGATGAATATAAAACCAACACCGCCACTTTTGCCAGTTAGCACGAAAATGGTGTGTTCTAAATCTTCGATTAAATTGTCATCAATAACCGCCACATTGACATCAATACTGCTGCTCAAAGCAGGCAATACAACCGAGCCTGATGCATCGGTATAATCCACGCCAAGGGTTGCCGAAGAGTTTGATGTTTGAAAATCTATGCTAATGGCTTGAGTGTTGACCAAAGGTGTATCATTTGGAGGTGATAAAGGTTTAACCAAACTAATCCGAACCACTCCTGCGGTATTGGGTTCTGCCATTGAATTAACCACTTCGAGTTTTAAGTTGGCACTGGTGTCGTCATCAATATTGGTGAGATTTATGTCTGCCACATTTAATCCATCGTAATTGCTATCGGCACTGCTTACGGTGGTGGCAATGCTATAATTAATGTCACCTTCCATGATGTTATCATCCACGCCAGTGACGGTTTTGGTTTGTGGTGTGTTCCAGTTGCTTGGGGTAAATATCATGTTAAGTGTATTAATTGTGCCTTGAGTTGTGTCACTACTGGCGGCACTCACTACCACGTTATTGCTCGGTTGTGATTCCAATACAAAAGAAATATCAACCGTCATCGAGCCGTCTTCGCTGGTTTGTAAACCACTAGAGGTGATAGCAATTCGGGCAGGATTTAGGGCGACAGCCGCTTCATCGGCACCTGTGTAAGGAAAAACGCTGGCACGTGTATCACCATCAATATCAGTAACTACGGAGACATTGGTACCTGCCAAATTGTTATCGCCAATGGAAGCAGCGGCTAAATGCAAATCATTGTTAGCGGCATCGACAAAAACAACACTGCGTTCATGGCTATTAAAATCCATTGCGGTGGCATTGACAAAACTAGTTAAACTTGAGTAGTTATGATTATACCATTTAAACAAGGTTGTGCCTTGGGCTTGGTTATAATAAGTGTTGTAATCTAATTGAATATTGTCATCAGCCGTACTTGAGGTTTCATTGATAATCATATTTGCCGCGGTTGATGGGGTTTGGATAATATTGTTTGTGAAATTAAAATTTGAGGGTTCTGTACCCGTGAGTTTTTTCAAAACAACTGCCGCTGCATTGGTGTTAAAACTGTTGTGATAAACATTCCAATTGGCACTGGAATTGACCACAAACAAACCCTTGTTGGTCGAAATAAAATTATTGGCAATCAGTCCTCGGTTATTGACTTCACCATTGGCATTGTCCAAATAAATAGCAATAACCGTGCCTACACCTTGAATTTTATTTTTTGAAATGGTGCTGGCATCGGTGCTATTGCTTAGGTAAATGGCTTTAAAATTGGCATTATTGGAGTCAATGCTATTGGCTTCAATACTCAAGGTTGTGGCAGAATCAATTTTGATTGCATTAATCGCTTGATTGCTAAAGGTGTTAGTGGAAATTTGGTGGTTGTCCGAAGTGCTGTCGTTTACAATCATAATGCCAATATCGCCGCCATTAAATGTGCTGTTCTTTATATCAGTGGAGTTGCTGTTATTAAATTCAACACCATTGGCAGAGGCAACTCCCATATCAAAATCAATACTATCAATGACCACATGAGAGGTGCCGTCAAAGCGTAAAATATTATTTGGGTCACTATCACCTGAATAACTTAACACCGCATTTGTAATAGTAGTCAAAGAGGAAATAGTAATGACATCTTGAGCGTTTTGTTTAACTATTTTATAAAAGTTAGCATTAGTGGGAAAAGAGCCATCACGTATTTTAATAGTAACATCGTTTTTCATGCCACGACGGTACAAATCATCAAATGCCTCTTGTGCTGTGGAATAATCAGCCATAAAACCACCAACCGAATAAAAACCGCCAATATTGGAATCTAAATTATCCATCGCTGCAATTGCAGAACCTGCTAAAGACGGAATATCTGCCCCGATATAAGTATTTAATACACCACGCACCTCGCCATCTAAGTCTTCGGTGACATCGGATTGTGGGTGAGCAACCAAAAATTTATCGCCAATTGAAGCACCAAATAAGCGTAAATTACCGGTGCTGGGATTGACAAACGTCACGGCTTTATTGAAACCAATATGCGGATGTTTGGGCTGCACGCCACGTTGAAAAAAAGCAACCGAGGTATAACTGGTTAAATCACCCCAATAGCTAACGACTCCTCCTGCAGTATAATAATCGTTATCAAACAACTCAAGAACTGCATCCCGATTGGCATTGGTGGCTGCCACAATGGTTTTACCAAATCCTGTGTTAATCAATAAATTATTATTAATCAAGACCGAATCTGCTTCGGTTGCTGAAACATTAACAGGAATATCATTAATGTGTTCCATTTTTATAGTATTGTGAAAAAATTTTAATCGGTAATCTAAATCTGCTCCTACAGAATTTCCTACTGGATTGGTTGATGAAATGGTATTATTGTAGACCAAAAGTTTGGCAGAAGAGACGGCACCACTGAGGTTCATTCCCACTTCAGCTGTACCGAAACTATTGAGTTTAATTTCATTATTTTTAATCACCCCAAGACCTTCGGCAAGCAAAGCGGTATAAGCCATGGTACGAATATAAGAACTGTCAAAGGTATTGTTGCTGATTTGGCTGTCAGCCTCTAAACCCAGCACTTCGACGGATCTAATCGCTTGATTTTTGAATAAATTGTCGCTAATGGTGTTAATTGGCTTGTTTGAACCTAATATTGAAATAGCAGAGTAACCTTTTTCAAAAGTATTGCCAGTAAAAAACAAGCCCGTACTGGTGGCATCAATGCTAGGATTATTGGTTTGGGAATAAATGAGTTCACCTCGATTAAAAATACTATTTGGGTAATTTAACCCGCGAAAAATACAATTAGCAATAGTAATAGAATCGGTATCACCTGTGTATTCAAATAAGTGTTGATAATCGGCATTGGTGGCTTCAAATTCGAGATTGACAAAGCTGATGTATTTGACCGCTGAAAGTTTAAATATAAAATTAAAAGTCGAGTCTTGGCTGGGATTTTTTATAATCACGGTATCACTTGGCGTTGCCCGTTTAAACACCACCCGATCATCCACCGCTGAAGTTCTGCTTATATTATTGATAACAATTTGTTCGTTATAAGTGCCTGTTCTTATCTTAAATGTCACAGGAGCAGAAATGCCATTACTGGTTAAATCAGCAACAGCCAAAGCAATAGTATTGTAATCCTCACTGCCGTCTTGGTTAATAAAGTAAGTACCAGCCAAAGGCACGGCATTGACCAAAGTTGTTAAGAATAAAGAAAGTAAAATAATCTTTTTCATGAATTTTTCCTCCACGGAAGGTTTTCAGGGTTAATTTTTTCATGTGCAATAAGTAAAGCCAAAACAGCAAAAGCAAAAAAGCCAAAAGCATAAATAATTGGCATAAAAGAAGCATTGCTGTGGCTTAATGACGCAATTTGGGGATTTTTAGGGTTATAATACACATCAACAGCACTGCCGAGAGGGAATTTAGCCGCTTGTATTTCCGCCTGTTTTTTATCCAAAAATTTTCGACCCGTACCATCATAAAGTTCAGTACGGCCACCGCTGCCTTTTTCATCCAAACTAAAATGTGTACTGCTGTAATTTTTATCCCCAAGCCGATAACTGTATTTGATTCTCTGTACATAATAAAGGGTATAGCCCTTGCCATAAACCAGCGAGGCACTTTTCTTTTTGTAGCGTTTTTGTTGTTCTACGCCAGAATAAAGCACAATGCCCTTTACTTTAGGCCAATTTTGCACGCCATTTCTTTGCATATAATTGTTGATTGCGTAATAAACTGTCATTGGTGCAATGATGATCAAGGCATATGCCAGCAACAAGCGTTTGGTTTTCAGTTTCATAATTCAAGTAACGAAGAAGTTTTTATTCAGTTTACTGATTTGCTTAAATTCATATCAGAAAATTTGGTGAATTTTTGGTGAATTTCTAAATTAACTGGTGAAACAAGCAATAAACAATTAAAATAAGACACAACATAAAAAGAAAATATTTAATGCCTTATATTTTTGAAAATTTCTCCTATCACTCAGACAAAAGCACCATTGTTCACCAAGAAAAAGAACACAAACTAACCAATCTGCAAAAAAAACTGTTTGAATATTTTTTAAAAAACCCTCAGACCATCATCAACAAAGAAACCCTCATGCAAGAAGTCTGGGGCAGAATTGTCACCGATAACACCATCAATAAATTTATTTCCGCCCTGCGAGCCTGCGTCGAAGAAAACCCCAAAGAGCCAAAGGTATTTATCACACACTTTGGACACGGCATTAGCTTTGAAGCCATGCCCCAAACCCTAGGAGCTTGTCAACAACGTTCCGTACACAAAAAAAACAAACGCTTTTTGTTGGCTTTAGTAGCTACCATCCTTGTTATTATTGTTTATTTTATCAGCACAATATCAGATAAGGCTAACGAAAAATCAGCCACCAGCATTCAACTGCATGAAAACCAGCATCTCTTAATTTTACCAACCCAATACGATAATGTTGCCATTGACCCAGCCACACAAGAAGGTTACCAACAATTGTTACAAACCAGCTTCAAACAACGAGACAAAAATGGCAACATCTTGTTTAACCAATCCAGCTTAAACAACCAACAAGCCATAGAAAAATACTGGCAATTGGACAAAAAACTATTGGTTTTGCAAACAAAAGTCATCAAAAATGGCGAAATCTATGAATCTATCGTCAATGTTTCCAAAGGCAATGATGTGGTGCTTGAATCAAAAATTAGCCATAAAAACTTGGATGAACTACTCAACCTACAGCGGCAACAGTTGGCGAATTTTCAAACAAATCCAGCCTCATCTTTGGACAATAAACGTCTGTATAATCATCAATATATTAAAGCTTTGGGTTTGATAAAAATGGGCAAAACCAGCGAAGCACAAAACATTTTGCAACAAATCCTTGAACAAGATGACCAAAACTATACCGCTCGCTACCAATTGGCTCAATTGTTATTGCAAAAAAAAGACTACACCCAAAGCCAAGCCCATCTGGAAACCCTAAAAAACACCCAAGCCTACCACCTTTTTGGCGATGAAATTGAATTGTCCTTAGCCACAATTTATTCTCAGCAACAGCACCACCAAAAAGCCATAGACCAGTTGATTAAATACCTCGCAACCCATCCTGAACTTGGCGAGATAAGTCAATCCAATCTCAAACTACACATAGCCGATGCTTACTTAGCCCTTACCGCATTACAAAACGCCATGAAATTCTACAAACAAGCAGTGAGTGCAATTGATGCCAATTTTCATCCTGATATTTATGCCAAAAGCCTCTATGGGCAAGCAAAAGTCTTGCTAAATGACAGCAATGAGCCCAGCATTTATGCCTTATTAGAACAAGCCTTAGACTATGCAAAAGCTGCCAATGACTACGCCTATCAAATCTTAATATTGGACGAAATGGCACGCATATTATTGGTCAGCAACCAATGGCAAAAAGGCATTGCTTTGAAAAAACAAGCCCTAGAAATAATGGAACTCACCGATGACGAGCAACAAGTCGCTACAGGACTGGGAACTTTAGCGGCCTTTCTTATCCAATCTGGGCGTTTTAGCGAAGCCCAAGAAATCAATCAAAGACTAAAAAAAATAGCCACAAAAACCAATAACAGCACGCAAATGCTGAATTATTTACACTATGAAGCGGTTTTACTGCTTAACGCTTTTAAATTTGAACAAGCCAAATCAATCATCCAACAACACTTACAACTGGCAAAAAACCAGCACAATATTGCCATGCAATTAGACAATGCCTTTTTGGAATTTGAATTACGTCTTGCCCAAGAAAATCTTGATGGATTTGAACAGGAATGGCACAAACGCAAAGCCATGATTAAACAAAATGGACTGCAACGCTACCAAGTTTATCTCGATTTGTATTTGGCTCGCTACTACAAGCAAAGCAAAAATACCGCTCAAGCAATGACGATTATCCAGCAAGTTTCAGAAACAGTCAAAGCCAATAACGATTTAAAATTATTGGTCGATGCCCAAGAACAACTGGCAGAAATTTACCTCGAAGACAAGCCGCAAAAAGCCCTGCAAATCCTGCAACAATTGCAACAATACCAACCAGATGCCAATCCCTACCTAGAACTATTGGCAAAGACTTACTACAAATTGGGTCGCAAACTGGAAGCCATAAAAACCTTCACCCAAGCCAAATTAGTCTTTAACCAAGCCTGGAAAGCAAAAGATGAGAAATTATTAGAACAGTGGCAAAAAGAAGTTAAGCCCTAAAACCTAAATGGCGGCTTTTTACGCCAATATTGAATCAGCAAGAAACCACTCAAAGCTCCACCTAAATGGGCAAAATTGGCAATACCATTGTGGCTGTTCGCAAAAATATCAAACATTAATAAAGCACCATAGCCCATTACCATGTATTTGGCTTTGATTGGCATTGGCGGCAACAATAAAAATATTTCACGATTAGGCCACATCATGCCAAAAGCAAGCAATAAACCAAAAACCAAGCCCGAAATTCCAACAACAGCGGCATTTGAAAATAACAAATGCAATAAACCCGCACCAATAATACAGACAAAAACGTATATCAGATACCTTTTTTCACCCCAGTATTCTTCTATTTCCCTGCCAAACAACCAAATTGCCAAAGCATTAAAAAAGAAATGCGCGAAACTGTAATGCAAAAAAGCATAACTCACCAACGTAATGGGGTTAAAGCCATTGCCAAAGCTTTTTAAAACAAAAAACGAGAGATTGACCACATGAGTCAAAAGATAAATCACAAACAGAGAAATCAGCAAATACTTGGTAATTGTTGGAGTTTTCTTAATGTGATAGATAAGATTGTTCTTAATTTGTTGCCATTGGTATTTATTCATGGCATCTAAATAATGCCAAGATGGTAAAATTTCAAGGAAATTATCCAACATCTCGATGAAGAAACAGGAAAACTATTGACCCTATAGTATACTTTAAGGTTTATAATGCCATTTTTTCAACACTATTTCTTATGAAAATCGGTATGCTAGCCAAAAAAGTCGCCATCGACATCCAGACCATCCGTTATTATGAATCTCAAGGCTTATTAAATAAACCATCTCGCTTAGATAATGGTTACCGAGACTATGACGAATCGGTGGTTAAGAGTCTGCATTTCATCAAAAAAGCCAAATTGGTTGGTTTCACCTTAAAAGAAATCAAAGAATTGCTCGCCATTCATGTGACAAAAGACCAACACACCTGTGAAGAAGTGAAACAATACACTCAGATTAAGTTAGATGAAATCACCAATAAAATAGAGGAATTACTGAACATAAAATCGGCCTTAGAAAAAATACATTCCTCATGTTGTGGTGGCAATGAAACCGCTGCTCATTGTTCTATTTTATCAGCATTGGAGGGTTGAGCATGATGATTTTTTTAAACAACTTATACAATTTGGCATTGGATGCCGCCTTTTGGCTGGTCATTGGCTTGTTTATTGGTGGCTTGTTCAAAACCCTTATCCCGCATTCTTTTTTACAAAAGCATTTGAGTCACGAAGGTTTTTCATCGGTTTTAAAAGCCGCCTTACTCGGCGCACCATTGCCCTTGTGTTCATGTGGTGTCATTCCCGCTGCCATGAGTTTGCGTGATGCTGGAGCATCCAAATCTGCCACCACATCATTTTTGGTTTCCACCCCTGAAACGGGCGTTGATTCGGTATTAATCACCTATGCCATGATGGGGCCTTTTATGGCGGTTGTTCGCCCAATCATCGCCATATTATCCGCTATTACCACTGGTGGAATGGTTGCTTTTTGGGGAACAGTTGACGCAGTTGTAGACACAACCCAAGACAAAAATGAAAATAAAACCACCACACAAAGCTGTTGTAGCAGTGAAAAAGTAGCAGAGAAATCATGTTGTGCAACTGCAAACAAAACAAAAACAGAAGAAATACCCAACACCTCTTGCTGTGCCAGCGAAACTTCCGCAACTGACAACAAAACTGAGGACAGTTGCTGTGCGACAACCCACAACACGCCATCTAAAGAACAGAGCCTTTTAACAAAAATCACCAGCGGCATAACCTACGCCTTTACCGATTTACTCGACAATATCATCTTTTGGCTGGTCATTGGCATTGTCTTTGCTGCTGTGGTTGGGACCTTTGTGCCGCATGATTTGCTGATTGAATATGGCACGGGTTTAACAGGTATGGCTATCATGTTGGTGGTTGGTATTCCGATGTATGTATGTGCAACCGCCTCCACGCCTTTAGCCGCTGGCTTTTTACTAGCGGGTATTTCTCCTGGAGCGGTTATCGTGTTCTTATTGGCTGGTCCTGCCACCAATATGGCAACCTTAGGGATAATCAATCAACAAATGGGTAAACGCACCATGTACTTGTACTTACTTGGTATTATGTCTACGGCTCTCATCAGTGGTTTTGTGGTGAACTATTTGGTGCAATTATGGCAGATTGATATCACCCAACACCTGAGTGGACAGCAACATTCTGTGCCAGTTGCCATACAATTGCTCTCATTAATTTTACTCAGCGGCTTGAGTTTGAGAAAATTCCTCCGCAAAAACTAAAACGTGTGTTTTGTTCGCAACTGAAACTGCCAACTGTCAACAATACCACCACGTTTATTGAGCGGATAAGCAAAATCCATGTGGATAATTTGCCCGCTGGAGGTACGAGTCGGTACCATTCTTAAACCTATACCAACATTGGTCAGGTTGCTGTGGTCTTGCCCATTATTCCATGCCGAACCCGAATCCAGAAAAACTGCTGTTGCAAATTTGACCGTTTTCAGCGGATACCAATGATGAAAAAATCGTTGCTCTAAAGTAAGCAAGTAACGATTATCACCGTTGAGGTAACGCAAAGGATAACCCCGCAAACCCGTATCTCCACCTAAATAATTGCGGCGTTCGGCAAAAAGATTATGGCTCTTGCTCACGTCAAGTGCCGCAAAAAAACTTCTGTTATCACTTTGCCAATGGTGCCATTTTAAGTTGAAGTTGAGCGTATTATTGATAAATTGACTCTTTTGTTTGATGCCTCGCCAAAAAGATTGCAGCAAAATGACGTCTTTTTGCCGTTGCATCAGCCCTCTGCTATAACTGATATAATAATGAAAGTCCGAATTATTGCCCAGCCCAACGGTAGCAAACAGATGGTTGCCTAAAGAAACATCCTCAATCCGACCCATGCGATTAAAATTGGTGCGTTTGATGTAATTTTCTTGAAAAAACTCATAACCCAGCCAAGCATAAGTATAATTTCTAGTGGATGGTATTTGTGTATCTGGAAAAGCATCGCTGTGATAAAAACGGCTTTTATCACTGGTAAATCCAAGTGTATACCGTTGCACTGTGGTACTGCTGCGGTCAAACATGCGACCGTATTTGAGGGTGAATACTTGCCTGTCTTGTCCGATTTCATCACTAATGATGCCAAAATCATACAAGGGTGTAATTCGTTGGTTGTCGAAATAACGAACACCCCATGATTTATCGCTGTCTAAAGAAAAGAAAGGGTGATAATAGTTGATAAATTTCAGTTTGCCATCACTGTTATCTTCGTAAATAGCGTCCAAACGGTTGCGTGTTCCAAATAAATTGTCGTCATTATATTTAATGCTTTTCTGTGTTCTATCCAAGCCTTTTTTGTACTTAAACTCAAGGCTTTTTCCCAAGCCAAAGAGATTTTTCTCTTGTAACTCTAAAGTGTATTTGCTCACGCCACCCGTTCGTCCATACGATATTCCAGGGGTTAAGGTCCAATTATCACGTGTCACTACGGCTACGGTCACTTCGTTGCCACAGACTTGAGTTGGTTCGATGTGTGCATCTTTTATATAGGGTTTGGCACGCAAAAATCGTTCGGTCTCTGCCAACAATCGAACATCCAAAACATCGCCCTCTTGAAACAAAAGTTCTCTTTTTACAATCGATTGCTTGGTAATGACGTGCAGTTTATTGGCTATTTTGTGAAAAGCTTTACTTTGTTGCTTTTGTTTGAGGTCAAATATATTTCCAACCTGCAAATCAATACGCTTAATAATTAATTTAGTTTTGTAGTTTTTATTCTCCTGCCAATTTTCACACGCTTGCTGAGCCCACAAAAGTTTAGGCACGAAAAACAAACTGACACACAATAATTTCAGCATTCCTATTCTCACATTTTGATATTTTGATATTGATAACACTATTATAAGAGTAAATCCCAACAACAATCAATCGTTTTTTATACTCAAAATCCAGATAAAAAAACCACAATCAAAACACAAACCTCTAACGCACCTAAGAAATCGTAAAAAAAGCTTAATCACCAATCACAAAAGCTGGATTTGAGTACACCGCTAGTTCAAACTTTTCAGGCGGAAGACAGGTTTTGTCACTGCATGTTTGCAGTTCAATACTCAATTTTAAGGGAAATGTCGTATCTTTAGCGACACGTGCTTGTACCATAAAATCACCAGCAAAAGTAGAAAGCGGATACTTGCTAAAGCTTAATGTGCTCTGTTTTGCTTGCGGATATTTTATTTGCAACAGGTTTTTATTGTTGATGGTTAATGGTCGTAAATCTTGTGCCATCTGCTTGTTAGCATTGATGTGCCACGGAGATTTTATGTGGAATTTTAGCTCAATTTTGTCATCTTTTAGCTGAGATGTAATTTTTACCATGCCTTTGCTGACATAAATATACGGTGTATTTTCACCTTTTTGCACAATGCTTCTTGCTCTCAACATACTGCTGTGAGACAAAGGATTTTTGACAATTTTACCTGAAAAATGCAACAGCCCTTGGGTCAATAATTCCTCATTTTCTGCTTTTGCAGTCCTTCTTTGCAAGCGAGCCAAAGCCATAAGCATTTGCCCGTTGGCAGAGACTTCGGCAGAATCTTCGCTTTGCTTAATACGAGTGCTATTGG
>CAZQMH010000074.1:0-11728 GCA_964594435.1 uncultured Alcanivoracaceae bacterium | reverse complement strand
ACTGCTGGGATTTAATATATCACCCAATCTCTCTATAATTTCATACAAGACCGTACCTGAGACAAAGGCTTGCACATCGCCTGCATTAACCGCATTGATGAAGGCAACAATGTCTGTGCCATTACTTAGACCTAACATAACCGCAGGAATACTGGTGGCATCAACGCCGCCCATAGCAAAAGGCACATCAGAGACGTTATTGTAGATGATAGCCGCTATGGCACCTGCGGTATCAGCATTATTTATTTTAACAGAAAAATTACAACTGCCACGAACAATCAAGGCTATTTTACCGACCAAACTATTGGCAGGAAAAGCACTGCAACCATCTTCATTGCCACTGTCAACATCTCCCGAATAGGATAAATTTGCATTAACATCTCCAGAAAAATTATTCTTTGCTCCATTGATAGCTATCATGTCAACCAAGTTGGTTGGTACTGGATTAGGTGCCGTAATACTGACATTATTGCTTGAAACTCTGTTATGTGATGAATTGGCTACGGATAATAACCACGGGCCACGATGATTGACATTGCCAACAGGATTCGTAACCGATGGCGAGGTGTTGCCTGCCGCTGTAGAAACCAAAATACCTGCTGCCACCGCGTCTAAAAAATCTCTGTCACCATCAGCCCATGGTGAAAACCCACCACTGATTGAAAATGAAATGACATCGACAGAATCGGCTATCGCTTGATCAATTGCCGCACTGATGGCAGCACTAGAGCAAGAATCCACACAGACATCATAGTTAATCAGATGAGCATGAGGAGCAACTCCAGAAATGAAAGGAGCATTGAGTTTTCTGTTATCGACTGTGATAAAACCACCAACAGGAGCCGAGATTTTATTGCCAACTGCGGTGCTAGCAGTGTGTGTACCATGCCCATTGGAATCATCTGGGCCGTCGTTTTCGCTTTGACCTGCTGGTGGAAAAGTATCGGCAAAATCCCAAGCTCCAATGTGCTTGTTGTTACAAATCACGGTCGTGCCATTACAGGCTCCTATAAAATTTCCAGCACCTAATGGATTAGCAGCGGCAAAATCATAATTATCTTCGGCATTTTCCGCAAAAGAAACATGACCCATATTGGCGCCTGTATCAATAACACCGACAACGATACCTTCTCCTTGATTGGGCATATTATTTGGCATAGCTGATGCATCCCATAGTTGATTGGCATGTAAAAAAGTTGGGCCGGCATCGGTGCTGAGTTCATAGATTTTATCTTTTTCGATGCTTATTATGTCATCTATATCTTTGAGCTTGCTTACTTCATCAGCTGATAAATACAAAGCCATACCCGATTTAGCATAATAATAATCTAAAGTCTTACCAATTTCTCTATGCAAGTGCTGGCTTATCGAACTTTTCAACTCGCCGTGTAATTCTTGCAAATATTTTAGGTATTTTTGACTGGCTTTGGATTTTACATTCAGTTTTCTGCCACCGACAATCGCTGGCGATGTGGCTTTGTAGCCATTAATTGTGCCTGCATAATGCACCAAACCCTGATTTTTGAGCTTTATGATGTAAATTTCTTTCTTATCATTATTATTGTTGGCCAGTGCCAAAGTTGTGAAGATAAGTGTTATAAAAATTAGGTTTTTCATTTTTTCCCCTTTTATATTTGAGTTTATTATTTGAATTTATTGTTTAAGTTTATTGTTTAAATCTATTATTTAACGGTTATGATGGCATCAATCTCAATCATGGCATTTTTCGGCAAGGCTGCGACTTCAATTGCGGCTCGTGCGGGATAAGGCTGAGAAAAATATTGTGCCATTATGTCATTTAAGGTGGCGAAATTGGATAAATCTTGCAAATAAATATTCAACTTCAACGTGTTTTGTAAACTGGTATTGGCAGCAATAGCAATGGCTTGTAGGTTTTTAAAAACTTGGTGCGTTTGTTTGGAAAAATCGGCTTCCAGCATTTTTGAGGTTTCTGGGTTGATGGCAATTTGCCCTGAGGTGTAAACAATGCCTGCATTTTCTACGGCTTGAGAATACGTGCCTATTGCGGCGGGTGCTTTAGGGGTTTGGATGGTTTTTTTCATGATTTGGTCTCTATTTAAATTCTTTGCGTATGGCTTTTAAGACTTCGGGTAACTGTCTTAACTTGTATAAAATATTTTCCAGGTTTTTGGTGTTGGCAATACTGAGGTGAAATTCCAGACCTGAATAATTTCCATCCCTATCGACTTGTTCAAATCTTTCAATATTGCCTTCATTTTCTGCCACTATACTGGCGAGCTTGGCAAGCACACCTTGTTTATTTATGACATCCATGATTATGGTTGTTTGAAACATAAAGGTATTTTCCAAATCCCAGTTCATAACCACCATGCGTTCTGGTGTTTTTTCTAACTCTTCTAAATTGGCACAGTTTTTACGGTGCACAACGATGCCTTTGGCTGGTGATAAATAACCAATAATTTCATCACCCAACATGGGTTCGCAACAACCTGGATAATTGATAATTGAACCTTCTTTGCCCGTAATCGAGAACGCTTCTTTGGGCAAGTAATCTTTGCCTAATCCTCTTTGCTTTAACAATGGCAACATTTTTTTAGCAGCAATTGATGGCAATAATTCACCAAAAGCAAAGGCCTTAAGCAATTCATCCATGCTATTTTTTTTGTAATATTTCAACACCCTTTTAATCGAACGTCTATCCAAAGCATCGAAAGAAGAACCAAAAGTATCCAAAGCTCGATCTAACATTTTGTGCCCAACAAAAACCGCATCTTCTTGGGTTATTTGTTTTAACGCTTGGCGAATCGCCGTTCTGGCTTTGCTGGTTGTGACTATTTGCAACCATTCGGTTTTAACCGTTATGCTTTTGTCAGTAATAATATTAACGGTTTGCCCTGTCAATAAAAGCTGTTTTAATGAAGCGTGTTTTTCATTGACTTGAGCAGATTTTGCATACAACCCAACATTTGTATGTATGGCAAAGGCAAAATCCAACACGGTAGAGTTAATGGGCAATTGTATTATTTTTCCTCGCGGGGTGAAAACATAGATTTCATCGGTAATTAAATCCCTTTTCATGTTTTCATAAAACTCTAGCGAGCTGCCTGTTTCTTTTTGCAAATTGAGTAAATTTCCTAACCAATTTCGAGCAATATTTAATCGTGAATCAGCATTTTTATCGTCTTTTTTGTACATCCAGTGAGCAGCGACACCTGACTCGCAGACTTTATCCATTTCTTCGGTGCGAATTTGTATTTCAATTGCTAAACCAAATGGACCTGTGACCAAAGTATGCAAGGATTGGTATCCGTTGGTTTTTGGAACGGCGATATAATCTTTAAAACTGTGTTCACGTGGAGCATACAAACCATGAATAACACCCAAAGCAATATAACAATCTTGCACTGTTTTGACGATAACTCGCACACCAAAAACATCATGAATTTGTTCAAATGACAAATGTTTTCTTTTTTGTTTTTTATAAATACTGTACAGAGATTTTTGCCTGCCTTTGACCGTTGCATTGAGTGCTGAATGCAGCAAAGCTTTGTCTATTTTCTTTTGAATTTTCTTGATGGCTTCTTTACGATGACCTGCGAGTTGGTCTACATTTTGGCGGATTTTTTCTGCAATATTTGGATTTAAGGCAGCGAAAGCATGGTCTTGCATTTCTGTTTGGATAGTTTTTAGACCCAATCTTTCGGCAATTGGAGCATACACTTCTAGGGTTTCTTTAGCAATTCGGCGGCGTGAAGATTCACTCATCGCCGCGATGGTTCGCATATTGTGCAACCTATCGGCTAACTTAATAATAATCACCCGCACATCCTGCGACATGGCAAATAACATTTTTACAAAGGTTTCCGCTTGGGCTTCATGCAAGTTACGGAATTTCAACTTATCCAGTTTGGTTACTGCTTGTACCAAATAGGCAACTGTTTTGTTGAATTGTTTCTTTAAGTCCTTTTCAGTAACATCGGTGTCTTCAATTGTATCATGCAACACCGCTGCACATAAAGTATTGATGTCAAATTTAAGTGCCGCTAAAATAGCCGCGACAGTGATGGGATGGGTTATATAAGGTTCGCCAGATTTTCTAAACTGACGTTTGTGAGCCTCCGCACCATAATGAATGGCTTTGGTCAGGGTTAATTCTTGATTGGGTTTTAGATAGGTACTAGTCAGATTAAAAAGTTGCTTTTGGGCTGCAACAACAGCCTCATGTGCTAAAACAGTCGTGACATCAATTTCAGTCACGACTTAAACCAAAGCAATTATCGTTATTTTGGTGCATAAAACTCAAATAATGCCTTATATCATTTGTGAATCTTGTTCTTCAGCGGCTTTGTTCCATTCATCCAATTCTTGGGCACGTTTTTCTTCCAATTCTAGCTCTTTTAGTTTTTCTTCAGTCATCAAACCTTTAGCTATTTCACGTAATGCCAAAACCGTTGGCTTGTCATTTTCTTCTTCAACCAGTGGGGCTTGCCCATTGGCTATCAAACGTGCACGTTTTGCCGCTAATTGCACTAATGCAAAACGGTTCTCTACGTGTTCTAAACAATCTTCAATTGTAACTCTTGCCATTTTTTTGTATTCCTAAATAAAATAAATCATATGTTAATGCGACCGCATATTTTAACAAGAAACAACAATAAATATACAATTATCTTAGTGATTTTAATGTTTTTCTGTAGTTTTCACGGTATTGAGCCGTTATTTTGGTCTGGCGTTCACCTTTAAGGTATATTTCTTGAGTCAAATGTGCATCGCAAAACAGATGAACTGAAAACCTATCATCACCGTTTAAACCAGTCAACAGCGGGCTATCATCCCCAATAGCCATAAAATTTGCTGCATTGCCAACGGCAAGTCCACTGCTTGACAAACCAGATGCCCTGCTCCCGCCCTTGAGTACCGCATTCCATAAAAAACTTGCCACCGAACGGTTTTGCTCACAGCAAATGTTACGTTGTTGTGTGGTAAGGCGTTGTGAGTACTCCAACATTTGTAATTCTGCCATTGGATTAATAACAATATTACTATCTGAACCGATGGCAAACACACCTTTTTTTTGCAAAAATTGAGGCATAGGAAATACACCATCGCCGAGATTTGCTTCGGTTAGTGGGCATAAGCCAACCACCGCTTTTGAGTTGGCAATTAACGCTATTTCCTGATTGTTCAAATGAGTAGCATGCACCAAACACCATTGCTCATTGACGGCAAATTCTGCAAACAAGAGCTCCACTGGACTTTTGCCAAAATGTGTGACAATTTGTTCAATTTCAGGTTTTTGTTCAGCAATATGTATATGAATTGGCTGTTGCCCGTCATCTAATTCATTCAAAACTTGGTGTATTTGTTCAACACTCACCGCTCGCAAAGAATGAAAACAAATACCAAGCCTTTGTCCTGCATATAAACTATCCGCTAGAGTTCTATACAAATGACAATAATCATCCACACTTAATTGAAAACGCTGCTGCAAATCAGACAAAGGCGAACCATCACAATGGGATTGCGTGTACAGCACAGGCAAAAACGTCAAACCAATACCGACTTCATTAGCAGCTTTTAAGATAGCTTGTGACATGCTTATGGTATCATCCTTATTTGAAATATCACGATGGATATAATGAAATTCACAAACCGAGTCAAAGCCAGCACTAAGCATTTCAGCATAAACATAACAAGCAATATGGTACAACTGATTGGCATCAATTTTATTGGCGTAGTTATACATTAAATCTCGCCACGACCAAAAACTATCGTGTTTGGCAGTTTTGTATTCTGTTAAACCTGCCATCGTTCGTTGAAAAACATGGCTATGACAATTAGGTAGCATCGGCACGGCACAATCTATGGCATTATCATGATACCTTGCTCGTGTTGCTACACTTAATTGACTAATCAAACCATGAGAATCAACATTAATACGAACATTCTCAACCCAACCCGTAGGCAACAAAGCATGTTTAAAAAAATAATTTTTCATGCCCTTATTTTAAATAAACAGCAACCAAAAAAATAGCATTAAATATAAAATCGCAATAAAGAGTGCAAGAACTTGATGTGCATACGGAATTGGCAAAAACTAATCTATGAGCCTCTCCGAGAATAAACGAGAATAAAATTTGTTGTGAAGGAAAGTTGGCCAAAAGGGATTTTGGTTTATAATTTATAATTTAAAATATTATGATTAACAGTACCATTTAAGTACACTTTAAATTATAATGCCGCCATGTTAAAGATTTCACGCCTAACTGATTATGCAACTGCGGTTATTTTGTTTATGCAAAACAACAATAAGCTCTATTCCAGCGAACTCATTGCCAAAGGTGTAAAACTTGAAGTTCCGACTGTTAGCAAAGTATTAAAATTACTCACAAAGGCTCGAATTTTAAGCTCAACACGAGGCGCATCTGGTGGCTACCAATTGGCAAAATCAAGTGAAAACATAAGCTTATTTGATGTCATTGTTGCCATTGAAGGTGATACTGCCATCACAGAATGCACAAAAACCGACAGTTTATGCTCGCAAGAACAAGCCTGTGACAGCAAAACAGGCTGGCAAAATGTGAACCAACAAATAGAACAAATACTTACAAAGATGACCATTGCTCGCATGGCAGAACTTAATGGTGCATCCAAACCCAATATTAAAATGGTTATAAAATCATGAGTGAACAAAGCAACGCAGAAGTCCATAAACGAGTCGCCCAAAGCTACAAAGACGGATTTGTTACCGATATTGATTCAGATACTTTTCCGCCTGGTTTAAGTGAAGAGGTTATTCGTGCCATTTCGGCAAAAAAAGAAGAACCACAATGGTTGCTTGATTGGCGCTTAAAGGCTTATCGAAAATGGCTAACGATGGAACAACCCAATTGGGCAAAACTCAAAATCCCAGCGATTGATTTTAATACGATTTCTTACTTTTCATCACCAAAAAGCGATGAAAACGCCCCCAAAAGTTTAGCAGAAGTCGATCCAAAATTACTGGAAACTTATGCCAAACTCGGTGTTCCCTTGCACGAACAAGAGGTATTGGCTGGTGTCAAAAAGACCAAAGTGGCGGTTGATGTGGTCTTTGATTCGGTCTCTGTGACCACTACATTTAAAAAAGAACTGAAAAAAGCAGGGGTTATCTTTTGCTCGTTTTCCGAAGCGGTCAAAGACCATCCCGATTTGGTCAAACAATATTTAGGCAAAGTTGTACCCATTGGCGATAACTTTTTTTCCGCTCTCAATGCGGCTGTTTTTAGTGATGGTTCCTTTGTGTACATCCCCAAGAATACCCGTTGTCCGATGGAATTATCCACTTATTTTCGCATTAATGAAATGAACACAGGGCAGTTTGAACGCACATTAATTATCGCTGATGATGGAGCGGAAGTCAGTTATTTGGAAGGCTGTACCGCACCCATGCGTGATGAAAACCAATTGCACGCTGCTGTGGTTGAATTATTTATCCTTAATGATGCCAAAATCAAATATTCCACCGTACAAAACTGGTACCCAGGTGATGAAGAAGGCAAAGGCGGTATTTTTAATTTTGTTACCAAACGTGCCGCTTGCAATGGTAACAATGCCAAAGTCTCATGGACACAAGTCGAAACAGGCTCTGCCATAACGTGGAAATACCCCAGTTGCATCTTACGTGGGGACAATTCACGCGGCGAATTTTATTCGGTTGCCCTCACCAACAACTACCAACAAGCCGATACTGGTACAAAAATGATACATTTGGGTAAAAACACCAAAAGCACCATTATTTCCAAAGGCATTTCCGCTGGCAAAAGCCACAACACTTACCGTGGATTGGTGCGGATTTCTAAAAGGGCCGAAGGTGCACGAAACCACACCCAATGCGACTCTCTTTTAATCGGCAAAAACTGCGGAGCTCACACATTTCCCTACATCGAATGTGGCAACAGCACCGCCCAACTCGAACACGAAGCCACCACTTCCAAAATATCAGAAGACCAATTATTCTACTGCAAACAAAGAGGCATCTCAGAAGAAGACGCCACCTCAATGATAGTTGATGGTTTTTGCAAAGAAGTATTCAAAGAATTACCAATGGAATTTGCCGTTGAAGCCAAGGCTTTACTTGATATCAGCTTGGAAGGAGCTGTGGGCTAAATATGCAAGACAAACTAAATATCAAAGGAACGGATGTTATTGTCCAAAAAATCGGTGATGAAGATTTTATTTCGATTACCGATATTGCTCGTTATAAGAACAAGGAAGCAACTGGTTTAGTCATTTCACATTGGTTAAGCACCAAATACACCATAGAATTTATGGGGTTATGGGAACAAATCCACAATAAAGATTTTAATGTTACTGAATTCCGTAACATTAAAAATGAAGCGGGTTCTCACGGCTTTATATTGTCGAGTAAAAAAGGCAATGCCAACATCTCTCAACTCGTCTGCTTATCCAACTTAGAAAACCTTAACGCTATTTTTATTAACGAAGGCTTTTCCCAAGCTCAAAGATTAAAAAAACTCAATCTAATTGCCATTGGTCAAATGAAAATATTACTTCAAGATAAAATGGTAAAGAAACTTAAATAATAACTATGCTAAACATAAACAACATACACGCCCAAGTAGGCGATAATAAAATACTAAAAGGATTAAACTTAGAGATTAAAGCTGGTGAAGTCCACGCCATTATGGGGCCCAATGGGGCAGGAAAATCCACCTTAGGCAATGTGCTTGCGGGCATGGAAAAAGTCGAGGTCACTCAAGGCTCAGTTGATTTTTTAGGCAAAGACTTGCTGGAACTTGAAATCGAACAGCGAGCTGCTGAGGGAATTTTCCTTGCTTTTCAATACCCGGTAGAAATTCCTGGAGTTAATAATATGTATTTCTTACGTGCTGCTTTAAATGCTCAACGCAAATACCGTGGTGAAAAAGAAATGAACTCATCCGAATTTCTTAAACTGGTTCGCACTAAAATCAAACAAATGAATATGCGTGATGATTTGTTACGTCGCCCTGTGAACGAAGGCTTTTCAGGCGGTGAGAAAAAACGCAACGAAATATTCCAAATGAGTATTTTAGAACCCAAGCTCGCTATTTTGGATGAAACCGATTCAGGCTTAGACATTGATGCACTGAAAATTGTTGCCCAAGGCGTCAACCAATTACGCAATAAAGACCGCTCTTTTATCGTCATCACGCATTACCAACGCCTGCTCGATTATATCGTGCCCGATTACGTGCATGTGCTAGCAGATGGCAAAATCGTGCGTTCAGGGGATAAATCTTTAGCCTTAGAACTCGAAAAAACAGGTTACAGCTGGCTAGAGGATTAAACCATGTTTAAAAATCCAATAAATTTAGCCTTTGACAAGCTCACAGCTATGTTAAATGAGCCCAAATGGTTACAACAAAAGCGACGTGATGCCTTAAAAAAATTCCAACAATACGGTTTGCCCACCCGCAAGCTGGAACTATGGAAATACAGCAACATCAAAAAGCTAGAAAAACTAGAAGAAGCCACCGATAGTGCTGATGGCAATGACTATTTTATCTTCTCCATCGAAGGCAAACTACCAAAAGAAACACAAATGCAAGACATTCTGCAAGTGGATGAAAAAAGCTGGAAAAACATCAAAACCGACCAACAAACCACTTTTGTCGAACTCAACACCGCTATGCTCAACGGTGGATTTCAACTCAGCATCCCAAAAAATGCACAACTAAAACTGCATATCCAGTACCAACAAGTTTCAAAGGATTGGCAAAATATTCGCACCGTGATTAATCTAGGCGAAAATGCCGAACTGAATTTAACTGAAAGCTACGATTACGATTGTCGCATTAACCATGTTTCACTTATTAACTTAGCAACTGATTCACGCATCAAATTACAATCCAACAAACACTTACGGAAAACTGCTGCTTTACTGCATTTTTCACAAATTAATTGCGAACAAAATACCAACATACAACAAGGCACAATTAACAACAACGCGGCATTTTCTCACAGCATAACCGAAGTTAATTTCAACGGACAACACAGCAAATTTAATGCTGCTTCTGTCAATGTTGCCCACGACAATTGCCATATCAGCGAAAATATTGTCACCAACCATCAACTGCAAAACTGCAAAAGCCACGTCCTTAAACGCTCTTTAGCCACAGATAAAGCTTCAATTGCAATCAACGCCAAGGCGATTGTAGCCAAAGGAGCCGATGGCAGCGATGTGGCTCAAAGTCTGAAAAATATTGTGCTCACCGATGATGCCACGATTTATTCACGCCCAGAGTTGGAAATTAACACCGATGATGTCATTGCCGCACACGGTTCGACCATTGGCGAATTGGATGAAACCTCATTAAGCTACTTACGCTCACGTGGCATACCCAAAGAACAAGCCAAATTTATGCTCATTGAATCATTCCTGCAAGATGCCAATATTTTTAAAACCGAAGATTTTCTCGACAAGATAGAACTATGAAAAGATCAGATTTCCCCTGCTTAGATGTAAAAGTCCACAACAAACCATTGGTCTATTTTGACAATGCAGCCACAGCACAACGCCCACAGTCGGTTATAGATGCGGTTACTCATTATTACACTAAAACCAATGCCAACGTACATCGAGGCGTGCATACATTGAGTGGCGATGCCACCGATTTGTTTGAACAAGCCCGAATTTCGATGGCGAAATTGATGAATTCACCCAGCGACAAAAATTTAATCTTCACCCGTGGCTCAACCGAAGGCATCAACTTAGTGGCACAAACATTCGTGCGTTCACGCATACAAAAAGGCGATGAAATCATCGTTTCAGAGATGGAGCACCACTCCAATATCGTGCCGTGGCAATTATTATGCGAACAAACAGGTGCGATCCTCAAAGTATTACCCTTTAATGACAACGGCGAATTACAAATCGAGATGCTCGATGATTTAATTAGCGACAAAACCAAATTTCTATCCGTCGTACATGCCTCCAACTCACTGGGCACCATCAACCCAATCAAACAAATTGTTAAAATAGCCCATGCCCGAAATGTACCCGTTTTGGTCGATGGAGCCCAAGCCATGCCACACATCAAAGTGGATGTGCAGAATTTAGATTGTGATTTTTATACCGTATCAGGACACAAAATGTACGGCCCAACGGGTATAGGTGTCGTTTATGGCAAGATGCACCACTTAGAAGCCATGCCACCCTATCACGGCGGTGGCGAAATGATTAGCCATGTGACTTTTGAAAAGACTATTTACAATGCCGTTCCTGCCAAATTTGAAGCGGGCACGCCGAATATTGCCGGAGCCATTGGACTTGGAGCCGCTGCCGATTACATACTTAAAAGTGGTATTGAAAATATCCACCAAGCCGATACCGAATTACTCAACTACGCCACCGAAAAATTATTAGCCGTTGATGGATTAAAAATAATTGGCACAGCCAGCCACAAAGTTTCGGTGATTTCATTCACCCTCAAGGGCGTTCATCCACATGATTTAGGCACAATTTTAGACCATTACGGTATCGCCATCCGTACAGGACATCATTGCACTATGCCAGCGATAAAACACTTTGGCGTACCTGCAACCGCACGGGCTTCTTTTGCTTTTTACAACACCAAAGCAGAAATTGATTACTTTATCGAAAGCCTAGAAAAAGCCCGAGAGATGTTTGTATAATCCCGTAAGAGAAAACAATTTCAGTCTTATTGCCATTACCTTACATGACTTTTAGCCCACATATTTC
>CAZQMH010000073.1:0-11755 GCA_964594435.1 uncultured Alcanivoracaceae bacterium | reverse complement strand
CATCGCCTGACACCAAATCCCAAGTCAAGCGACAAACCCTCACGCCTTAAAATCTTTGAAATCCTTTAATCTTTGGATGATTTACCCATAAATCATGACTTTTCATTTGATTTTTGTAATTTTAGGTATTTATGAACACTTTGAAAATCATGTGTGCTTAATTTTAGATATTATGATATTTATGTAAACTAAAAGGATGACTAAATAAATTTCCTTCGTCAAATAAATCTTGATATGTTTCAATAGTCGCATTTCCATAGTCATTTGTATAATAATTTCTTTTACACCAATGAGCATAACTTATTGCATGGGTTGTTTTTCCTTGACCACCTTTCCTAGAATAAAAAAGTACATTTGCCATGGTATTAGTAATTGTCAGTTAAAGTTATAATGATTGTATTTATAATAAATATTTAGATGATATATAAGATATATTATAATAAGATATAATATGTAAATATATATTATAGTTTGATTATATGAAATTGTGCGTATAATAAACGTATAAGACCTAATTGATAAGATTATGAATGAAAAGTTAAAATCAAATAATGCAACCAATTTATCTAAGGAACAACAAAAAGAACTTACTTTAATTAAGGAGGATTTTAATAATTTACTAACTGAAATTATGGATAATGAAGAAATAAATTTATTAAAAATATTTCCAAATTTAACGGATTTAAAAGAGGTTTATGAACAACTAACAGACTTAAAAAAATGTATTGATAGTTTTAGACCACTAAACCAATCACAGTTAAAAAACTTGCAAGAGTCTTTTGATACAGAATACACTTATGAATCTAATAGAATAGAAGGTAACACATTATCTTTAATGGAAACAGACCTTGTCATAAACAAAGGAATTACCGTTGGTGGTAAAACAATGCAAGAACACCAAGAGGCCATCAATCATAAAGAAGCCGTATTGCTAATTAGGGAACTAGCACTAAATGAAATTGAATTTGATGAAAAAGTATTATTGGATATTCATAGTATAATATTGCATAGTATTGATCCTAGCAATGCAGGTTTTTATCGTAGGGATAGGGTTAGAATACAAGGAAGTAGTCATGTATGCCCAAACCCAATAAAAGTACCAAATCTTATGTTAGATTTTTTCAAATTCTATCAAGAGAACAAAGACACTATGCACCCAGTAGAATTAGCCTCAAACGTGCATGAAAAGCTGGTATCAATACATCCTTTTATTGATGGTAATGGTAGAACGGCACGTTTAGTGATGAATTTAATATTGTTGCAAAATGGTTACCCAATAACAATTATAAAATCAGATAGAGCTAAGCGAGAAGAATATTATACGGCTTTAGAAACAGCTCATTTATCAGGAGATAGTGAAAACATTGATAATACTGAATTTCAAAGACTTATTGCAAATTATGTGAAAGAATGGACGTTTAAATATCTCAATATGTTTGCCCCAAGCATTCGAGAAGATGCCAAAGATAAAGGCTATTATTTTTTCAAAAAAGTTGAGAATTTATTGAACCGTATTGATTAAAAAATCATCTCTAATAATGAGGATTTTAGGTTCTCAAGATTTTTAATAAACAATATAGGAATCCTTAGAGTCACAGCATTTGATTTGTTAAACTTTTACAGTATTGATGAATTCTAACATCATGTTTACTCAATCAGATCTAAATATGGTGGGCAAAGCCGCACCTTACAGGTTGGGAGTTTCAAATGTAAACCTGTAGGCTCAAGGCACTGCCTTGTGCATTTCAAACCTAGCAGAATTCACAATTAAATCAAGCATCGACAAAGCAGTGCCTTGTCGCTACGATGATTTTATTTTAAATAAGCCATTTGTTTTGAATCACAATTTCCTAATGAGATGCCTGCCTTCGCAGGTATGACGGTATTTTTTAATTTTCACCTTTATGTACTTCATGGTTAATTTTCTTTTTGTCTTTGCGTTTCTTTGCACTTTTAATCTTCTTTAACTAAAACAACTTTACCATTGCGTTGTCCGCTTGCGGCTTCGGCGACGGCTTTTTTGATGTCTTTAATTGGGTAAGTTGCATGAATCGGGGTGGAGAGTTTGCCACTGGCGATTAAACCAATTATAGTGCTAAAGAGTTGTTTTTGTTGTTCTGCCGTTGCTGCTTTGAACCATTTGGCAAGCCAGAAACCACGAATGGTGATGTCTTTGAATATGATTAGTGTTGGTGCGATTGAACAGGGTTCTCCACTCATGGCACCATAGTTGACTAAAGTTGCGCTATTTGCCAATGTTTCGCCTAAACGATGTGTAGCCATGCCACCTACTGCATCAATGCCTAATTTGATTTCAGCAGAATCGGTTGCTGCTTTGACTCTTTGAGCAAGGTCTTGTCCGTCTATCACTTCATCAACCAATACCACATCGGCTCCTGCATCGAGCATGGGTTGGATTAATGATTTTCGGCGAACAATATTGACGGTTTTCAAACCGCGAAGTTGTGCCAGTTTGATTAAGTAAGAGCCGACTCCAGAATTTGCCGCATTTTGTATGACCCAATCACCTGCTTGCAAGTCAACAAATTCACTAAGCAATAAGGATGCCGTAGGAGGGTTGATTGTTATCATGGATAATTGAATGGGGTCAACGCCATTTGGCAGTGCGATTAGCGATTTGGCATCCGCAACAATATGCGTTGCCCAGCTACCTATGCCAACAGGGATTAATACCGTTTGACCAATGGCTGGTTCAGTTGTACCGGAGCCATGTTCAACGACTTTTGCCACGCCTTCATTTCCGCCAACCGCTGGTAGTGGGGGTAGAATTCCGTATTGACCCGTTAAAGTCAATACGTCAGACGGATTGATGGGTGCTGCCAGCATTTCTAACAACACTTGGCCTGCTTTTAATTCGGGTTTGTCACAAGCTACTGCTGCAATGACATCTTGCGGGACTGATCCGCGTGTTTTATATTCTGCTTTTAACATGTTAACTCCTCGGACAAGCTCCTAAAATTAATTTTCATAGCACATTTGCAGAAGTAATGTTTATTAATAATGCACAGAGCTTTGATAAGGAACATTCTAACATATTAATTCTGCTAAATAATGCAATATTTATAAATACCCCAAAAGAGGGTGGAGTATTTTTTTAAGGAGAATTATAAACAGACCATTAAACGCAGGGCATTCATTTGCAAAGTGGCATCCGCCAAGGCTTTGAGTGTGTTTTGTTTTTGTTGTTTGAGGTGTTTGATTTCAGATGATCTGATGTTTGGGTTGACCTTGCTTAAGGCTTCTAAGCGATTAATTTCATTATCGAGGTCTTGAACGACTAAAGCTTGTGCCTTTTCACTATATTCTGGGAGAATTTTGTCTGCTTTTTTCTCAATCGCATCAATAATTTTCTTTATTTCTGCTTTTTTGAGTTTAACCACTTGTAAGGCGATATTTAGAGCCACGGGTTCATGATTGTTGTGGATTTCGAGTGAGCTTAACTGTTCGGTACGGTTAATGAGTTTTTCATCGGCAACAAGGCGGATAGGCTCAGCGGGCAGGTAGCGAGCCAATTGCAATTGGGTATCGGCGGGAGCGTGTAGACTAAATAAGGCTTCGATAATTATTGTCGAGGGTTTTAGTCCCGTGTTTTTAAGAGATATTAAGCTGGCATTGCCTTTTTCTTCACTTATTATCATGTCGATGGCATCGGTAACCATGGGATGTTCCCATGTTAGATAATGCAATGTTTCATTGCTCAGTGCTGTTTGTCTGTCAAAAGTGACACTCATGCCATCGTCAATAAGTCCTGGAAAATGAGCTTTTAAATTCTCCGATGGTTTTATAAACTCGACAAAGCGACGAATATCCTCATGTTCAACGCCGTATCTATCAAACATGCGGTGCATAAATCGTTGACAACTGATGTCATCTTGAGCGATGGCGTCTTGTAAAATTTTAGCCGCCACAAATGGACGGCAGGAATTGTATTCCAATAATTTATCCCGTCCTTTTTGAAAGTCATGATTCATGCTGGTGCTGAGTTCTTGCGTTGTTTGGATAAATTCTTGGAACGCCTCATCGCTGTGTTCTTCGGTTAAAAACCTTTGCAGTTGTTCTTTTTGCTGTTTAAATATTGCATACGCGGCGGGATTGGTTTTAGTAAACAAGTTCAGCCCCAAATGGTACCATTTAAAGAGCTTTTCAGCCGCTGTGTCTGCAAAATAAGGCACATAGATTTTGATGGTTTTTTCTTGTCCAATTCTATCCAATCGTCCAATTCGCTGTTCGAGCAAATCGGGGTTAAAAGGTAAATCGAAGAAAATCAAATGATGAGCAAATTGGAAATTTCGTCCCTCAGAACCAATTTCAGAACACAACATGATTTGTGCACCCTTATCGAAATCTGCAAACCAAGCAGCGGCTTTGTCACGTTCAATCAAGCTTAAATCTTCATGAAAAATTGCCGAATGTACGCCGAGTTTAAGGCGTAATGTTTCTGCCATTTGTAAAATTGTTTCTTTGTGGCGAGCAATGAGCAGTATTTTATGCCCAACTAAGGTCAGGATTTTTTCTGCCAACCATGTCATGCGGCTGTCGAATTTTGACCAATTTTCAAAATTTTCAATACGTTCAGGAGTGAGTTGCTGTTCGATGCTGTGCTTGCTGTAATCAGCGTAGCAATTCTCTAAAGCAACGTCGATGAGTTTTCGTTTGGGGAAACCTTTGATGGCAGAACGTGTGTTGCGAAATAAAATTCTGCCTGTACCGTGTTGGTCAAGCAATTTTTCAATGAGCTGCTGCTTGACTTGCCACTTTTCATCCTCTTGGTATTTTTCTTCAAACAAATTTTGTACGGTGAGCAAATCTTCCTCGTTACTGAAAACTTTTGCGGTATTTTTAGCCCCGACCTTGGTCAAAGGTTTTTCTGAACGCAAATAATCAATGGCATTAACGATGCCTTGGTAGTTTTGTTCTTGTTTTTCAAAATCATCAAAATCACTAAAACGACTGGCATCAAGCAATCTTAAACGGGCAAAATGACTTTGTTTCCCAAGCTGTTCGGGCGTGGCTGTTAACAACAAAACAGAGGGAATAATGGCGGCGAGTTTTTCTACTAATTGGTATTCTGAACTGGCATCATTTTGTGACCAATGCAAATGATGCGCCTCATCAACCACCAACATGTCCCACTGTGTTGCTAATACTTGTTCAGCTCGGAGGGAGTTTTTTAACAAAAATTGCAGCGGTACGATAGCTAATTGACTGCTTTCAAAAGGCGTAGCGAAATCACTGGACTCTTCTATTGCTTGGCATTGCTGCTCATTATATACGCTAAAATGCAGGTTAAATCGCCTTAACATTTCTACCATCCATTGGTGGGTTAGGCTTTCAGGGATAATAATCAAAATTCGTTTGGCACGATTTTTTAACAATTGTTGATGAATAATCAGGCCCGCTTCTATGGTTTTACCCAAGCCAACTTCATCAGCTAATAGCACACGCGGAGCAAATCTTTTTGCCACTTCTTGGGCAATATACAATTGATGAGCAAGCAAGGAGGTGCGGGCACCTATTAGCCCATAAAGATAATTTTGTTGCAATTGGTTGTGTTTAATAATCGCCAATTGACGTAAATTAAACCATTTATTAGAGTCAAGATGACCTGAAAACAGACGTTCTGATGGGCGATCTAATTTTATTGAATCTGCCACCTCGGTTTCTGGTAACAAAACATCTTCGCCCTTGTCATTTTGACCTTGATAAATGACCAATCCATTAAAAGGCTGAATGGATGAAACGGTTAAGTTCCAACCTGTTTTTGCTGGCACTGTATCGCCAATGGCAAAAATAATACGTGAAATAGGTGCATTATCTTTGGCGTAAATTCGAGATTCATTGGCAGCCTCAAAAACCAGCTTGACCATGCGATGGTTAATTTCGGTTACTCGACCGAGCCCTAACTCTTGTTCCGTTTGGCTAATAAATCGTTGCCCAATGACAAACTCAAATTCATCTTTCATGCAGTATTTCGTATGATGTATTAAAAACTTTGCCATCTTATAACAATCTATTAAAAATAGCATCAATTTGTTTTGGCTAACTTGTTTTTTATTGCTAGAAAAAATCGAAAATATAAAGTAAAATGTTTTTATTACTCAAGCTAAGATGTAAATATGTCAGATGTTTCCAAAATTTTAATTGTCGATGCCTCAAAATTGGCACGAATGTTGACCAAAAAAACCATTTTAAAAGTTAAAAAAAATACCGAAATCATGATGGCAGGTTCGGTCGAAGAAGCCAAAACAATCATTAAAGCCCATCGAATAGAAATACTCATAACATCGTTAGTGTTACCTGATGGTGACGGTATCGAAATCTGTAAATTTGTTCGTACGGGTCAGCATTATATGCCCGTACTTGTGGTCTCAGGTGATGTCGATGAGCGGGTTCAAGATCGTATGATGAGTGCCGATGTGACCGATTATTTGGACAAATCCAAAGGACAAGCTGGCTTGCAATTCTTTATAAAAGGCATCCTTTCACCCAAATCTCAAGTAAAAGGGCATGTTTTGTATATTGAGGACTCCCGAGTTGTTGCTCATGCCACTAAAAAAGTCTTGGCATCGCATGGTCTGACTGCCGATCATGTTTTAACCATTACAAATGCCATTGAATTGCTTGGCGAACCTGAACATGCCAAAGCAAAATACGATGTCATTTTGTCTGATTATTACCTCAAAGATAACGAAACAGCCCAATATTTGATTGAATACGTCCGTGAAGTGCAACAAATCAACAAAATTGATTTGCCATTGGTCGTTATGACGGGTGATGAGAATGAAAAAAATCAGCGACAAATTCTTCGCTCTGGTGCCAATGATTTGGTTTTAAAACCAGTTGACAATGATGTTTTGATTAAAAAAGTGCAGTTCCAAATTCGCTTCAAACAGTTCCAAACCTTAGAAAATGCAAAAACGGCATAAATGTCTACAGTAAAATTATTGCCCTGTTGGCACAAAGAGCTGCGTGATGAATTTAAGCAAGCTTATATGCAAGATTTAAAACAATTTTTGCAACAACAAAAACAATCTTCTCAGGTTATTTACCCCAAAGGTGATGAAATATTCAACGCCTTAAACTCCACGCCTTTTGCACAAATAAAAGTGGTCATCATCGGTCAAGACCCTTATCACGGGCCTAACCAAGCTCATGGATTGTGCTTTTCGGTCAACCGTGGTGTTAAAATCCCACCGTCCTTGCGAAACATCTACAAAGAACTCAAAAATGACCTCAACTGCCAGCTACCAGAACATGGCAACTTGCAACAATGGGCACAACAAGGCGTTTTATTACTCAATAGTGTCTTAACCGTTGCTCAAGGTCAGGCAGGTTCCCATCAAGGCAAGGGTTGGGAGTTTTTTACCGATAAAATTATTGAAAAAATAAATGCCAAAAACAAAAATATCGTTTATTTTTTGTGGGGAGCCTATGCTCACCGCAAAGGAGCACGGATTAATGCCAGCAACAATCTAGTTCTTAAATCGGTGCATCCATCACCACTTTCAGCCCACCGTGGTTTTTTTGGTTGTCAGCATTTTTCTCAATGCAACAATTACCTCAAACAACATAAGAAAACGCCAATCAACTGGCAAATTACCTAAACCCAAATCCCGATTATTGCTTTCTCCAAATCGTCATCTGAGCAATCGTCAATTGGTGTTTGCGTCGGGTTTCACGAATAACAAAAGGGATGTCATGTTTTTCTAGCAATGAAAAATCCGTATCCAAACATTCGTGTAAACCATCTAAAGTGGTGAAATTTTCACCGTTGATTTTCTTTCCGCCTAGCCAATTTTCTTTGTTGGTATATTCCTCTAACCACGTGTAGGGTGATGTTATGACCAATAGTCCACCGTGCTTGAGTCGAGGTTGCATGTCTTCTAAGAAGGCCTTGGGTTCGTAGAGTCTATCGATAAGATTGCCAGCAAAGATTAAGTCATAATCACAGTACTTAGATTTAAGATTGCAGGCATCACCTTGACTAAATTCAACATTCTGACTTTTATCACCTAAGTGTAATGCCTCAAGATGAAATTCCTTGAGGCTTGTTAATTCGCCTTCGTCATCAATTAAATAACGAATTTTACCTTTGTCTCTAAGATTGATGGCATTTAAAATAAATCGGGTAGAGAAATCCAGCGCATCAACCTGGTTAAAATAACGGGCCAACTCAAAACTGCTGCGTCCTACCGCACAGCCAATATCTAAGGCTTTATCGCTTTTTTGTAACAAGGGCTGTATCTTTTCAATACAGGCTTTGGGGAAATTTTTAATGCCAAAATATTCTTTGCCGTAATGAAATTCGAGATATTGTGAAATCAGGCTATCGGTTTCGTACATATTGTACTGCCCATCAATCAATGAATCCGATTCTACATAACGAAAACCCGCATGTTGAAAAAAATGACGACGAAAAGCATAACGGGCATCTCGCAAAACTTCATTACCAGTAGAAATCCAACTGCCACCTTTAATGAGATTGTGTTTGCCATCAAAAGTTGGCACTGAAAAATCATCATAAGCCGGATGAACCTTAAAACCTTTAAGTCCATCTATCGCAGACTCGGTCCATTGCCAAACATTGCCTATGACATCGTAAAAATCTCCTTGCTTGTATTCATCAACAGGAGTCGATGAGGCCGCCACTTCTAAATTAATATTGGCACCATCGCCAACGATATTTTCATCGTAAATGCGCAGGTATTCAGGTTCGGTCGGTAAACGTATTTTTTTGCCAGTCTTGGCACTCAACCAATTACAAAAGGCTTTGGCTTCCAAATAATTAACTTCAACAGGCCAACTCCACGGCATCGCAATTTCCTGGGTCATGGCTCGGTAGTTAAAGCCGTCATTATTTTTTATCCAAAAAGTTGGGAAACTGGCTTGTTTAAATTGCAACCAATCCCAGCCTTCTTTGGTCCACCATTTTTCTATTTTGTAACCTTCATCTTCGACAAATTCGAGAAATTCTTTATTGCTGACCAAGTATTTGCTGGCTTTAAAAGCGGCTACATCGGTTATTTTTAAACCGTATTCGTTGTCCCAGCCATAGGTTTGAGAAGGTTGTGATTTGCCTTGTTTTACCGTGCCATCTTCAATTTGTAACAACTTGTTTTGTACAAATTCATTGTCTTCATCATAAATTTCCCAGTCATCGTTGGCTTGTAAATATTTGACTGGCAATTGCCGAATTAGCACCGAAGAGGTCTCAAGATGAATGCGTTCATGCTCAATACCCATTAAAATTATCCAAAAAGGATCCTGCCACTTTATGGGGATTTCAAGTGCTAATTCATCAATTAAACCATTGACCAATGTGCGAACTTTATCACGGTAAGCTTGTACTTCAACAACACTTGGCCAATCGTAATTTTGTTCATCCAAATCATCCCATGACATTTCATCCACGCCAATGGCAAGCTGGGCTTCCATTTTGCTACAGACCCTATGGTTGATTATTTTTGCAACTCGTAATTTATTAACAAAAAATGTAGCCGTATGCCCAAAATAGAATATTAATGGGTGACGCAACCTATCTGCACGCTGAAAATAGGCCTTTTCATCGCCTATAACTTCAAAAAGCTTTTCATAGAGATCGAATGTTTGATTAAAATAGGCTTTGATTTCGGCACGTTTTTCTTCGCCATCGCCTGAATTTATAATAGGTGTTGCTGATATTTCCATAAATAGTGTTGTCTTTTAAAATATGGCAGACCATTATACACGATAAAATATTGCATTTAAACCTTCCCAAATCCCGATATAGAGAAACCACAAACCAAAAGGTGAATTTGGGATTATTGTGATATTTCATACTAACCTTTGAAAAAAACCGTTACAATAGTGTTTTTTTTAATATTTTTATAAACCGATGCCGTCAATTTTTGCAACACTCAAAAGCCTACTCAATAAAATTCCAACAAGCTGGGTAGAACTTACCACTCATCGCTTAGATGTTTACAACGAATCCTTAGCCAAGTCGGAATTTTTGCTGGAATTAAAGAAGCTTTGCAGCCAAGGCGATTTTTCTGTTGCCGATTTAGAACAATTACCAACCGCCTATGATTACATTCGATTAGGGCACCCATTATCAAGTCTATTGGAGTGGGCATTGTCAGAAATAAATGCAATACAGGCAAAACAAGTGATAACTTTTGCTTCGCACACCATGCCTGTGTTGGCCGTTTTGCGTGCCAATGCCTTATCAGGACAGGCAACGACTATCTATTATGATGGTGATGATTTGCCTGTGATTGATGAAGAACGACTAAAAAACACTTATGGCTTTCATTATAAATTACACAAAATTAGTGATGTAAGTGCCATTGTTGCACAACAGGGGACGGTTGTTTTTGTCACACAACAAGACTATAAAAAACCACTTCCACAGTCTGAAAATACAGATATTACGGTCAATATCCATCCCTCTTGTGGCAGTGCTGTTTTCATTCATTGTGCCGATAATAATCATTTCATCAACAGTATTCAGCATGTCAGAAGACGTGAAACCATTGCTATGACACCTTATGCTGCATTACGTGTACTTAAAGAAATGGTGGAAAAAGACGTTGAACATTCCCAAATCCAGCAGCTCCAAAGCAAACAAGATAGGACTTTTAAACAAATTGTTGACGAGTGCATTCGTGCCAATACAGGCAGTCGCTTGCCAGCTTTGGTCGCATCTAGCGGGCTATCTATCCAATACGCTATTTTAATGGGCTTGATTGAAAATGGCTTAACCCAATTCCCGAAAAAGGCGATTAAAATCATCTTGCCGCCCAATTGTTATGGCGGCACCAATGACCAATGTCGACGCATTGCGGCATTACTTGAAAATGTTGAAATTGTTGATATGTTGGTCGATGGAGGTCAAGATTTGGTTAGCAGTCTTGATCGGGCTTTAGATACGGTCGCTAAATTTGATGCTTTGCCATTGATTTTGGCAGAAATTCCGACCAATCCCAGAGTCGAAGTGCCAGATATGCATAAATTAGGTGAGGTTTTAACCCGTAAACGGATGACCCGCAACCATGAATTGGCAACAACGCCATTTATCATGGTTGATCAAACTTTTTGCCCAAATGTGCAAGTATTGCAACACGGCAGCGAGTTGCATAATGTGCCCACAATTTCATTTGCTAGTGCTTCAAAGTTTCCTAGCGGTGGTCGCTGCATTGGTGGTTATTGTGCTGCCAATACCGCAGCCAAAGGTTTGTTGGCATTAATAGAAAAACATTTGGTTTTGACCGACAACCATGCCAGTGTTCAACAGATACAAACCATTGCGACACACATGCCTTCTATGCCCGTTCGAATTAAGCAGGCTTATAGCAATACTCAGCAACTGGTCAAGAATATAAAACAACGATTACCTCAGGCGAAAATTTACTTTGTCACTGATGCAATGGCACAACGTGGATTTATGCCTTCTGTTTTTTCTTTGGATTTACCCGCCACAGGTCAAACAAAACGGCAGCGAAGCGAAAAGCAACGCCAATTGAATAAAAAACTTATCGAACACATGGTTAAAAAGCACCCTAAAATCTGCAAAAACTGTGTCAGTTATGGTCAACTTACTGGCAGTTATTGGACTATTCCTGCCACCTCAACCCAAGGCACAACCAAAGAAGAAGACAAAGACTATATTGTTCGGGTTGCTTTGGCTCCTGATGTTGATGTCGAATTATTATCACAATCTTTTGCTCAATTTTGTCGTGACAATGGTTTTTGA
>CAZQMH010000072.1:8636-11908 GCA_964594435.1 uncultured Alcanivoracaceae bacterium | reverse complement strand
CGTATTTTTATATTTTTCAATGATAGGCAATAACTCGTTTTGAATGTTTTGTGGCTTCAGTTCAACGACTATTTTGTGGCGGATAATACCATTTCCATCAATCAAAAAAGTTTCATGATCACCATACACACCAAAATCAATACCGACCAATCCTTTGGCATCGACCAAAATATCGGAATAAGGGTTACCAAATTGTTGCAACCAAGCTTTGGCATCTGTGTTTTCGTCTTTGTAATTCAAACCATAAACTGGAATGATATTTTGTCGAGCAAATTCAGTCACCATAGGGTGTTCTAAACGGCAATTCGGGCACCAACTTGCCCACACATTGAGCAGATACATCTGCCCTTTGAGGGTTTGGTTAGTGATGGTTTTTCCTGTCATGAGCGAGGGCAAGGCAAATTGCGGGACAGGTTTATCAATTAATGCCGATGGTAACAAGCGTGTATCTTTGCCCAAACCATTGTACAAAAGAATAATCAATGATAAAAATATCAGCAAAGGAATCAGGGCTTTGAGCACAGTTTTATTCATGCCTGAATAGACTCCTTGATGTTTTTCTGCTGCATTTTTTTGGCATGACGAAAATAACGCCTATCGGTTGCGGCAAAAAAACCGCCCAACATCATCAAAATACCGCCACCCCACATCCAGCGAATAAAGGGTTTGATATAAATGCGTACTGCCCAGCCACCTTGCTGATTAATTTCTTCACCCAATGAAACATACAAATCCCGACTAAATCCTGCATCAATGGCGGCTTCGGTCATGGGATTGCCACGGCGTGGATAAAAACGCTTTTGTGGATTCATTTGGGCAATTTGCTTACCCTCTTTGCGAATAATAAAATGACCTTGACTGGCTTGGTAGTTTTCAATCTGTTTTTGTTCTACGCCAATAAATTCCACCTCATAATCTTTAACCATTTTTACATCACCTGGATTCATTAAGGTATCAATTTCAAAATCCGTGTGTTCAGTCATGGAAACACCAAACAAGTAAATTGCCACGCCAATATGAGAAATTTGCATACCCCAGACGGCTCGTGTGAGTTTGCCTTGGTACGCTTTAAAATAAAACAATGCCGTTACCAAAACCCATGCCGCTCCAAAAACGCCCATTGCCGCCTTGATATTTAAGGGTTTGTAGAAAAACCAAACAAGCAATGCCAAAATCAAAGCCAACATCAAAGCAGGTAACAGCTGTTGGGCAACACGTTTAATCGCATCTTTTTGCCAACGATAATACATGCCAAAAGGCAACAATACCGCCATGGGAATCATCATCATAAAAAACATACTGCCAAAATAAGGCGGTCCTACTGATATTTTTTTACCAAAAGCTTCAAACATCAAAGGAAAAAGTGTACCCAATAACACCATAAAACAAGCAACCGAAAAAATCACGGAATTGGCAAGTAATAAAGTTTCTCGTGAAGATAATTGAAAACCTCCACGTGATTTCAGTTTATTAGCACGTAGGGCATACAAAAACAAAGCACCGCCAGCATACAATGCCAGCAAAGTGAGCACAAAAACCCCACGAGATGGGTCACTGGCAAAGGCATGAACCGAAGTCAATACGCCAGAACGCACCAAAAATGTACCCAAAACACTCAATGAAAAGCCCAAAATAGCGAGCAATACCGTCCAACCTCGAAAAGCATTGCGTTTTTCACTGACTGCCTGCACATGAATCAATGCGGTTCCTGCCAGCCATGGTAAAAAAGAAGCGTTTTCTACAGGATCCCAAAACCACCAGCCACCCCAGCCAAGTTCATAATATGCCCACCACGAACCTAACACAATTCCAAAGGTCAAAAAGCCCCACGCCGCATTGGTCCATGGGCGTGACCAGCGAATCCACGTTTCATCAATTTTGCCACCGATTAAAGCCGCAATCGAAATAGCAAAAGGAACCGACAAACCAACATATCCCATATAAAGAATGGGCGGATGAATAATCAGACCAACATCTTGCAACAAAGGATTGAGGTCGTTGCCATCAAAAGGAGCAGGAATACTGCGTAAAAATGGGTTGGACATAAAAAACACAAAAGCTCCAAAGCCCAAAGAAATGACACCCAAAACCGACAACACTCGGGCAATTTGCGAACGAGATAAAGATTTCGAATAAAATGCCACCGCTACCGTCCACATCGTTTGAATCAATAACCATAACAACATCGAACCTTCATGTGCTCCCCATGTTGCCGAAATTCGGTAACGTAACGGCAGTGCCAAATTGGAATTGAGAGCCACATAGGTGACACTAAAATCTTGCACAACAAATAAACTGACAAGAATAATGAATGAAATGAAAATAAAAATAAATTGCACATATGCCAATGGGCGTGCGGTGTGCATTAGACTGTTGTTCTTACTGATGTATCCATAAAAGGGTAAGAGTGTCAGCAACAAAGATAAAACCATGCCAAAGGCAAGAGTAAATTGACCAATTTCTGCCAGCATTAGTTTTTATCCTTTTGTTTTGGTTGGCAGCGTGCCAGTTGGATTATATTTTTTCCAACCTTGCCATCGTTTTCTTTTTGCAAAGAGGAAGCAACCTGTGGAGGCATGTAGTTTTCATCGTGTTTGGCAAGAATTTCTTCAGCCTGAAAGATGCAGTTTTTATCCAGCTTACCTGTTGCCACCATACCTTGGTCATCACGAAACAAATCGGGCAAAATACCGTTATAGTGGACTTTTACATCTTTGGCATAATCGGTAACGATAAAATCAACATCCAACGAGGTGTTTGATTTAACAATACTGCCTTTTTTAACCATGCCTCCAATACGAAAATTGCGAGCGAACTCAAAGTCACCTTTGTCAATATCTTTGGGAGATTTGTACAGGTTGATATTATCACTCATTGCGGTAAGAAATAAAGCGGATGCAATTCCCACGCCAATAAGAATCATTATTACTGCCAGCAATCGTTTTTTTCGTGTCGGAGTCATGGCTTTCTCTTCTAAAAGTTGCGGTATTATAGCTTAAAAAAACTCTTTACCCAAACAATACCTCAAATATTAGCATTACCTAATATTCGAGGCGTGCCTCATACTTAAATATCAAAGTCTATGCCACTAGTTGGGTCTGGTATTTTCTTTTTTATTACTTTTTTTGCTTCGACTTTTTTAGCTTCAGGCTTTTTAGCTTCGGCTTTTTTAGGCTCTGGCTTTTTGGCTTCGGCTTTTTTAGGCTCTGGCTTTTTTGCTTCGGCTTTTTTAGGCTCTGGCTTTTTGGCTTCGGCTTTTTTAGGCTCTGGCT
>CAZQMH010000072.1:0-8536 GCA_964594435.1 uncultured Alcanivoracaceae bacterium | reverse complement strand
GGCTTTTTGGCTTCGGCTTTTTTAGGCTCTGGCTTTTTGGCTTCGGCTTTTTTAGCTTCAGGCTTTTTAGCTTCTACTTTTTGAGTTTCAACCTTTTTAGGCTCAGGCTTTTTAGCTTCGGCTTTTTGAGTTTCAACCTTTTTAGGCTCAGGTTTTTTAGCTTCTGCTTTTTGAGTTTCAACCTTTTTAGGCTCAGGCTTTTTGGCTTCTACTTTTTGAGTTTCAACCTTTGTAAGCTCTGGCTTTTTAGTTTCGACTTTTTTAGTCTCGACTTTTTTAGCTTCTGGATTTTTGACTTCGGCTTTGCTCGTTTCCGTTGCTTTATTGTTTTGTGCAGGTGGCTGTTCTTTTTGCTGTTGTGCTTTTTTAGCAGCATAAGAGGCGACGCTTCCTAAGGGGCGTTGTGGGTATTTGCCTTGAGCATTTTTTTCACCATTGGGTTGATTGCTTTTGTCAGTATGGTCAGCATTCTTATTACTGCTGTTTTTGCCATCTTTTTGCTCTTTTACCTCATGCTTGGCTTTCGCCTGGTAATTCTTTTTCTTTGGATAAGGTTTGTTTTTCTGCTTATTGTACGGATTGCGGTTGTTTTTCTGTTTATTAACCGCTTTTTTCGCCGCTTGTTTTGGATTGTGCTGTTTGTTTTTATTGCCACTTTGTTTTTGTGGCTTTTGATACGAGTGTTTGCTTGAGTTGTGCGCTTGTTTTGTGTTTTTATTCTGGGTTGTTGAGTGTTTTTCTTCTTTTGCTGGTGCAAACAGGCGTTTTACCCAAGAAAACAAGCCTGCATTTTCCACTTTTTGTGGTTTTGCTACTCTTTTTGGAGCCTGTGAGTCAGGGACTAAGGCGTCAACAGCCGCAACTTGTCTGCCTTGATGAGCCATTTGAGATGATTTGTTTTCGGCCTTTTCTTCATTTTCTGGTTTTAACAATTGCACTTTATTAATGTCAAAATTTTTCGCTTCTGATTTTTTTAATCGACTGATGTCAAATTGTGGCGATTGGTAATGCTCATTAGCAATGACAAATAAGGGTACATGTTGGCGTTTTTCTAGTGCATTGAGCTCTTCTCTTTTATCATTAATCAGGAAGTTTGCGACTTTAGTTGGGACTTGGGCAACGACTTTGCCTGTGTCTGGCTTTAGGGCTTCTTCTTCCATAATTCTTAAAATTGAGACTGCCAATGATTCGATATTTCGAATAAAGCCATGACCAGAACAGCGTGGACAAATAAATTGACTGGATTCATTTATGGAAGATTTGAGCCTTTGCCTTGACATTTCTAGCAAACCAAAACGTGATATTTTGCTGGTTTGGATGCGTGCTCTGTCATTGCTAACGGCTTCATTAAGCTGTTGCTCGACTGAGCGTTGGTTTTTGTGGTTGCGCATGTCGATAAAATCGATCACAATAAGTCCACCTAAATCTCGAATTCGTAGTTGTCGAGCTATTTCATCCGCTGCTTCTAGGTTGGTATTTAATGCTGTTTCTTCAATATCGGCTCCTTTTGTTGCTCGTGCCGAGTTGATGTCAATTGAAATCATGGCTTCGGTGTGGTCAATAACGATTGAGCCACCAGAAGGCAGTTGCACTTCGCGCGAGAATGCCGATTGGATTTGTGATTCTATTTGGTAACGGGAAAAAAGTGGAATGGTGTCATTGTAATAGGATAATTTTTTAAGATTGTGCGGCATGACTTGTTGCATGAAGTCTCTGGCTTTTTCGTAGATTTCTTTGTTATCTATCAATATCTCACCAACATCTGGACGCAGATAATCGCGTAATGCACGAATAAAAATATCACTTTCTTGGTAAATAAAGAAAGGGGCTTTGCGATTAGCTGATACGGTTTTGATAGCCGCCCAGACTTGGTCAAGATAGTTTAAATCCCATTCGATTTCCTCTGGCGAACGACCAATGCCTGCGGTTCTGACAATAATTCCTGCATTTTTTGGAATATTTACTTGGTCAAGTGTTGCTTTGAGTTCGCTGCGGGCTTTGCCTTCTATTCTTCTTGAGATGCCGCCTGCTTTAGGATTTTCTGGCATATAGACCAAGTAACGACCAGCAAGCGAAATATAGGTGCTTATGGCGGCTCCTTTATTGCCACGTTCTTCTTTATTGACTTGGATTATAACTTCCGTGCCTTCTTTTACCGCTTCGGCTATTGAGGGTCTTTCTTTGGCTTTGTTGGCTTTATCGGTGTAATAGTTGCGGCTGATTTCTTTGTAAGGCAAAAAACCATGACGGTTAGCACCGTAGTCTACAAAGGCGGCCTCTAAACTGGGTTCAACTCTGGTGATTTTACCTTTGTAAATATTGCCTTTTTTTCTGTCCTGTCCTGGTACGTCGATATCTAAATTATAGAGTTTCTGTCCATCTGCAAGTGCGACGCGTATCTCCTCGGAGTGCGTGGCATTTATTAGCATTCTTTTCATTGTTTTGTGTTTCCTGTTTTTTTGCAAAACAGACAAGAATAGATGATAAAATAGGCAGTAACTGCCTACTTCAATTGGAGGTGATGGTTGTTTATCCTGCCATCAATGAGTTATAGTTTTATAACTAAAATTCTGTATTTCTACCATTTTATCTAAAAAAGCATGCTTTTCCTTTGCTTTTTTCATCAATTTTGTCGTTTTTGCATTATTTCTTAAATGCGAGCAAGTTATGAAAGTTGTTAACTTATTCAATAATAAATTCCCTATGCACATGATTAATCAACTTGTTCAGTCTTTTCTCTATCGAGATTTGGGATTAATCCAACCTGTGTCTTTGGGTTGTTGCTTCCTGTATTAAATAGTGTTTGAATAATGCCCAAATCGTGATTTGGAAATATTACTTGCCCCTGTTTCAAAGGAGTGTGAGACGCATCTCACCTCATTGGGTTTAATTCTTTTCTAATAATTCGTATATTTACTGTCTAATTAGAACGCGGAATGATAACATTTCTCATTCTTTTATAATAGTCCAATATGTGCTTTTATGCAAAATAAGCCAGAACAACCGAATCTCAAGAATATTTTTGTGGCAAAACCATCAGATAACGGGCAAAGAATTGATAACTTTTTACTCAAGAAACTAAAAGACGTTAGCAAATCAAATATTTATAAATTGTTACGCAAGGGGCAAATAAGGGTTAATGGAAAACGCACCAAACCGATTTATCGCGTGCTTACTGAGGATAAAATTCGCATCCCTCCTTTTTTAATTCCACAAGAAAATGGCGAACTTTATATCAGCGATAGCTTGTGCAAGCGTGTGCGTGCAGCCATTGTTTTTCAAAATAAAAACTTTGTTGTCTTTAACAAACCCAGCGGCTTGGCGGTTCACAGCGGCACGGGTGTGCGCGTCGGCTTAATCGAAGTCGCTAAAAAACTCTTTGCTCAGACTGATATTCAATTGGCACACCGCTTGGATCGAGACACATCGGGCTGTGTTGTCTTGACTAAAAATCGTACAGCTTTAAATGATTTTAATCAGCAGTCAAAAAATAATCAAATCACAAAAAAATACACGGCCTTGCTGCAAGGAACCATTAAAAATAGCTTTATGTGCGAATTAGCCTTAGACACCACAGCTCGCGTCAATGGTGAGAAAACAGTACAGGTATGTGAATCAGGAAAGTATGCTAAAACCAGATTTGATTTAATCGAAAATTACAACAAAATACTGCCATCTTCCCTTGTTAGTTGCCAATTATTTACTGGCAGAACCCATCAAATCCGTGTACACAGTCAAGCCTGTGACCACCCGATTGCAGGTGACAAACGCTATGGCAATGGCAAATTCAACCAAAAAATACGGAAATTAGGGCTCAAACGCTTGTTTCTGCACGCCGCAAGTATTGAATTTTATGATAACGATGAAAAAATCATTGTCTCCGCTGAATTACCTGATGCCTTACATCAGGTTTTAAGCCAGCTTTAGCCTTGAAATTTTTCATACAACCCAAATCCCAATATAACATAAATATGAACAATACAATTTTTCATCAGCACTGTTCAAATATTTTGCTATAAAGGGACTCGGGAAGTTTTCATTATTTATTCAGTCTGAATTTTACCAATGGTATTCCTGCTACAAGGAATACCAAAATCAAAAGTGACCAAATATTAAACATTGGTATTGCGTAAGTAAATGATACTATTGCTGTACTTGAGGATTCTTCATCAATTAATGGTGCAATATCAACACCTGAATCATCCACAGGGTTAGCTGTTGCCGTTGCATGATTTTCTAACGCACCAGTTAAGGTGCTCTCATAAGCCCATACAATGGTCTGGCCAGGCAATAGAGGCATCGTTCCAGAAACCAAAATCATAGAACTTTGATTCACCGACAAGTCAATATCGTTTACGGTAATGCTATCCAAGTTAACACCACCTGAATTGTAAACAGAGAAACAATATGTTACATCGCCATTATTTTGATTCAAGTTAAGAGCTGCCGTTCCTGGACAACCATTACCGTTATCGTGTCCCTGATAAACAGTTTTGGAAAGTACCATATCCGGAATCAATAATGTTACATTTGCCGAGTCTGAACCACTTAAATTTTGCAATCCTGGTATATCAGAACCATCTGGATTTACTGGATTCGCTGTGAGTGTTGCAGTATTTAATAAGCTAGTTGAAAGACTTGTTTCATAATAATAAACAATAGTAGCATTAGGTGCCAAGGGTAAACTTCCTGAAAGAATGCTCAAATTACTTTGGTTTATACCAAGGTTTAAATCATTAATATTCAAATCGCCAAGATGGGTTGTACCATTATTTGTCAATGAGAAACAATAAGTTACTGCTGTATTACTATAAATCTCAACATTATTGGAACCTGTACAACTGCTGCCATTATCGTGACCTAAATAAACTGTCTTACTAAAACGGAGAGCATTTGTAGCTGTGTAACCAAAATCTGTACTGGTATTATTTTGTCCTTCTATAAGGTTTACAACAGTCGTAGAATCATTTGTTCCATCAGGGTCAAATGTATTTTGACCTTGTAGATGTGGAGGCAAAGTGTTTTCAACTATGCTTACCGTATAATTTCCTGGTGGCAAATTACCAAAATTATAATTACCATTACTGTCAGTTGTTGTTGAAACTGGCTGACCAGGACCGTTGCCTAAATCAACTCCTGCTGGTGGAATCAAAGTTACTGTCACATTGCCAACACCCTCACCAGGATCAGCAACACCATTGCCATTCAAATCATCAAAAATAGTATCGCCAATTGAACCCAAATCAAGATAACCAAAGTTTTGGTTAGTATTGTTTTCACCTTGAATCAGGTTAACTGTAGATTGTGAATCATTGCCACCATCAGGATCTTGAGTATTATTTCCTTGTAAATTAGCTGGCAAACCCGTTTCGTCAACGGTAATGGTATAATTTCCTGGAGGCAAATTACCGAAATTATAGTTACCATTTGCATCAGTCGTTGTCGTTATTGGTTGTCCAGGCCCGTTGCCTAAATCAATTCCAGCAGGAGGCGTCAAAGTCACCGTTACATTAGCAATACCTTCACCTGGATCGGCTACACCATCATTATCTAAATCATGATAAATCGTATTTCCTATAGAGCCTAAATCCAAGTATCCGAAGTCTTGATTGACATTATTATCACCCTCATTAAGAACAACAGTCGCAGAAGAATTATTTCCTCCATCAGGGTCTACAGAATTTCCTCCTTGTAAATTGGCAGGCAAACTTGTTTCATCAACAGCAACAGTATAATTTCCTGGTGGTAAATTACCAAAGTTATAGTTTCCATTCGCATCAGTTGTTGTTGATATTGGCTGACCAGGACCATTGCCTAAGTCAATGCCTGCGGGTGGAGTTAGAATCACTGTAACATTTGCTAACCCTTCACCCGTATCCGCACTACCGTTATTATTCAAGTCATGGAATATCGTATCACCAATTGAACCTAACTCCACATAGCCAAAATCTTGATCAAGATTTGATGTTCCCGCTGTTAAATTTACTACAGAGGATGAATCGTTACCACCATCAGGATCTTGCGTGTTGTTTCCTTGTAAATTAGCAGGCAAGCCCGTTTCATCAACTGTAACAGTATAATTTCCTGGCGGTAAATTACCAAAATTATAATTACCATTCGCATCAGTTGTTGTTGATATTGGCTGACCAGGGCCATTTCCCAAGTCAATTCCTGCAGGAGGTGTCAACGTTACTGTTATATTAGCAATACCTTCGCCAGGATCAGCAACCCCGTCATTATCCAAGTCATGGTATATCGTGTCACCGATATTACCAGGATTAAAATAACCAAAATCTTGAGCATTATTATGTTCTCCTAGCAACAAAGAAACATTGGCTGTTGAATCAGATCCTCCATCGGGATCTTGAGTATTGTTTCCTTGTAACACAGGAGGAAGGGTTGATTCATCAACAGTAACAGTATAGTTTCCAGCAGGCAAGCTTCCAAAAGTATAATTACCATTGCTATCAGTCATTGTGGTTACTGGTTGACCTGGCCCGTTACCTAAATCAACGCCTAGTGGAGGAGTTAGAGTCACCGTAACATTGGCAATTCCTTCACCTGGGTCAACTACACCATTGTTATTTAAATCATGGTATATTGTATCACCAATTGAACCCAGCTCGACATAGCCAAAATCCTGCACCACATTACTCTCGCCTTCAGCAAGTACTATATTTGCAGTCGAATTATTGCCACCATCAGGGTCTACAGAGTTTCCTCCTTGTAAATTGGCAGGCAAACTTGTTTCATCAACTGCAACGGTATAACTTCCTGGTGGTAAATTACCAAAACTATAATTACCATTAACATCGGTTGTTGTGGTTATCGGTTGACCTGGCCCGTTACCTAAATCAACTCCAGCTGGAGGGGTTAAAGTCACCGTTACATTGGCAACACCTTCACCTGGATCTGCACCTCCATTATTGTTAATATCATGGAATATCGTATCACCTATTGAACCTAGATCTACGTATCCGAAATCTTGGTCGGCATCTGTGGCTCCAGCTGCCAAATTGATAACTGAGGTGGAATTATTACCTCCATCTGGGTCTTGAGTATTATTTCCCAGTAAATTAACAGGCAAACTTGTTTCATCAACAGCAACAGTATAATTTCCTGGTGGTAAATTATCAAAACTATAATTACCATTTGCATCTGTCGTTGTGGTTATCGGTTGACCAGGCCCATTGCCTAAATCAACACCTGCTGGAGGGGTTAATGTCACTGTTACATTAGCAATGCCTTCACCTGAGTCGGGAACACCATCATTATCTAAATCATGATAAATCGTATCACCTATGCTACTTGCAATAAAATAGGCAAAATCTTGATCAACATTGTTCGTGTTTGCTGGTAAAGATAAAACAGCACTGGAATCATTTCCACCATCTGGATCAATAGAATTTTGCCCTTGTAAAGCAACAGGCAAAGTTGATTCATCAACAGCTACTGTATAGCTTCCTGCTGGTAAATTAGGAAAATTGTAATTACCACTGGCATCGGTGGTTGTACTTATAGCGACACCAGGTCCATTACCCAAATCAACCGTTGCAGGAGGTGTTAAGTTGACTGATACGCCTGCAAGAGGCTCATTTGTATCAACCAAGCCATTATTGTTTGCATCATACCATATGGTATCTCCAATTGAACTGGCAAAAACAACGGCAGATACCGTGTTTGATAGTACTGCATTAGTCACACCCTGTATTTCTGCACCAGAGGTGTTTGAGTATATGTCAGCATCAACATTGGCACCAGCTGTTGCGTAGGTTACGTTGACAAAGCAGGTAGCAGAAGGAGGAAAATCAGGTCCGATTACACGAAATGCAGTAACATCCGCATTAGCAATTGGGCCATCACCACCATCACAACCACCAGGTCCTGCCGCGGTGCCTTGACACCAGTTTGATGTGCCTGTATTGGTATCATTCAATGCTGTATTCTTCGGACTAATATCCAGAGGCCCTGCATGTTTTGTGTACCAATATTCTAAGGTTGTTGTATCACAAGTTCCTCCATTATCATCAAAGCTCACGCTATCAAACTCTAATGTGCCACTAAAGTTTGAAGCTGGCACTCGGTTTCTAGGCACGGTTGTACCTGGAGCGGGAGTAAAGGTGAAACTGCCCATGACTCCATCACCATTAAAGGGAAGAATATCAATAAAATCGAGATTAGTTGCGGTAATTCCTGAGGAACCATTTCTCAAACCAATTTGGAAATTCATCCAATTGTTTGGTGCCGTTGTTGAGTTTATTTCATGCAAAGGGGTGAGTACACTTTTGACAATCAACAAAGAAGAAGGCACCGTGTTACTGGTATTGGCATTAGCTACTCTTTGTGAAGAAGGTGAAGTGTCCGCACTCGAACTGATTTGTACATAATTCTGTAAAGTTGCAGGTGCTGGAGCATCGATAGCAACAATTCCATTGAAAATCAAGTCATTCATCGTCAATCCAGTTGTTTGAGTGCCTAAATCCCAAACTAAGATAGAGGTGCCTGTTGCACCACCATTTAAGGTGTCGCCACAAGG
>CAZQMH010000071.1:0-12215 GCA_964594435.1 uncultured Alcanivoracaceae bacterium | reverse complement strand
TCCTAGCAACTGTCCGATAACAGGCAAAAACAGCACACGTTCAACTTTTCTGTAAATATTTTCCATTCTCCAATAAATTTCTTGCAAAATTCTGATATAATTTGGTTTTTAAAAACAGAGAATGTCATGAAAATAATTACCAAAAAAATACTCTTTTTTATAATTCTTCTTGTTTCTGCTTCAACTTTTGCCCAAAATTTATTGCTCAATGGTTCCTTTGATACCGACACCTCTAATTGGAATATGATTCAAGGCGGCACAGTTGAACTGAGTTGGGCCAGCAATGATGGTCATAACCAAAATGGCTCAATTGAATTAAAAGACAGCTTTAACAATGGTGGTACAGGTTCGATACAATCTGACGCCATAACGATTGTGGCAGGTCAAAAATATAAGCTCTCAGGCTATGGTAAGGTGGTCGCTTCGAGCTTGGCACAAGATGCGGGATTCTTTATAATCTTTTTTAGAGCAGATAATACCATAACATTATCAACAGAAGTAAAACTTATCTTTAATGAAGAACATGATACTTGGCATTTTGTCGAAACCAGTGGCACCGCTCCTGCAGATGCGACCTATGCACGTGTTGCTCTCGGTGTTACCACGCCTAATTCAAATTCAACTGATGATTCTATCGCTCGTTGGGACGATTTGCGATTTGAACTGGATATTGATGACCCCAACTCTTTTGCCATCACCCCAGGTCATTCAGCCTTGTGGTATGATCCCAATCAAAATGGTCATGGCATCAATGTTTATGTCCTTGAAAACCAAAGAATTTTGGTTGTTTGGTATGTTTATGACCAACAAGGCAACCCCTTGTGGTTATTGGGTGTTGGCACGCACGATGGTGTTAAAGCGACAATGGATGTAACCATTAGCACGGGAGCAATGTTCCCACCAAACTTTGATAGCAATGATGTTAATACCGTAGATTGGGGTAAATTTGAACTCGCTTTTTCCGATTGCACAAACGGGGTCTTTAAATGGATTCCTGATGCAGGAAATGGTTTCAGTGCTGGTGAAATGAACATTAAAAGAGCAACCAAAACATTTGGTGTGAGCTGTAGCGAATAATTGGAAGCGTATCCAAATCCCAACTGAGCTTTTTCACTTGGGATTTGGGTTCAACTCTATTGCAATAACTCAACCTTAATCATATTATCATTCGAGTTTCTGTCTATCATTTTTATGTAGGGGTCAATCCCTGCATATTTTGGTAAAGTCTTGACTGTAAATGATAGGATGTTTTCTCCCGTTTTGATAAAGTGCTTTTTGAAAAACAAAACATGTTTATCATCTTTGGCTTTATCTGGATCGCTTGAGAATATTCCAATATCAAAATAATCATCGACTGTATCTTTGGTCTCTTCGCCTTTGCCATCGGCATAGTATTTATCCGCCTCAATGGTTAATTCAACTTGGTAATTGCCATTGGTAAGTTTTTTAGCGGTGGCTTTTTTGGTTTTTAAATCAAATAAAGTAATTTTTGCAAAGACATCATCAATAAATTTCATGTCTTGTGCCGAAGCTACTGCTTTAATATGTCGGATTAAATCCAAAGTGGTTGGATACGGGTCTGATTGGTAGTGAAATTCGTGCAAAAAGTTTTTTAGAGCTTGGTTGAATTTTTGCTCACCCAAGCGGTCTTTGAGCGAATACATGACGATTCCACCCTTAGGATAATGGATATATTGCTGATTTTCAGCACGCATTAAAGGCATTTCTTCCAAAACTTCACCTCTTCTGCCACGTAAATACCTGTCCATTTCGTATTTTAAAAATTTGCGCAACTGATGCTCGCCATTTATTTGTTCCATCACCATATAAGCTGAATATTCTGCCAAAGATTCGGACAAAACCGCAGAACCTTGCACATCCGCTGGCGTAACTTGGTGTCCCCACCATTGATGCCCCATTTCATGAGCGGTCACAAAAGAAACCCAATCAATCTTGTCTTCATCCCGCAAATCGGCAATAAAACCAATATCTTCAGAATAAGGTATGGTGTTAGAAAAACTTTGGGCAAATGAAGCATATCGTGGAAATTCAATAATCCTTACTTGACGGTACTGATAAGGTGAAAATTCTTTACCATAATAATCCAGAGAATGTTCTACCGCTTTTTGCATGACTTTGACATTTTTATTATGGGCTGGATGATGGTAAACTTCTATATTTATGCCTTTGTAGTTTTCTTTCAAGACCGCATATTTGCCTGATAAAAAAGCAAAAAAGTTAAAAATTGGCACATCCATCTTATAATGATAATAATGCCGACCATTTTCGACCCAATCTTTTTGAATATAGCCTGGAGTAATGGCAAATTGCTCTTTGCTGGTAGAAACAATGGCTTCAAAATTGATGAAATCCGCTTCAGGCCCGACAAAACCAGTCCTGTACATGGATTTATCTTCCAGTTTTGCCATGCGTTGTGGCGGTGGCAAATCACGTTTTTTACGTTCTTGGCGGTTGGTTATTTCATAGCCTGAATTATACCCAAAATGCGGCAACAAGGTTTGGTTATTGATAAACGAACCATTGGCAACTATGCTATTATCGCTAGCACCATCGACAAAACCATGAGCTTGGCGTAATACGGTAAAGTTCATCTTTCGGCTTTCTCCAGGCTTAATAGCAGGTTTAAAATGCAACCAACCGGTATGAAAAGTCTCATCAAAGTCTTTTAATTCGGCATTTTGCATTTCAATTTTCACGGTACTGAGTTCATCCCAGATAATTAATTGTTTGTCTATGGGTGCTGCTGTTTTGTTTTTGAGTAGATAATAACCAGCGGCTGTCACTTTTCTTTGTTGTGGAAAAATATCAACCTGCACATTGACATCGGTAATCTTGGTTATGGCTTGCTTTTTGTATTGTTTATAGGTTTTTTCATATTTCGCTTGCAGGTCAAATTGTTGTTCATTACTTCTGTATTTATTCAAAATAATGGTGTTGTAATAAATATACATACCAAAACCAACAAACAAAAACACACCCAAAACTGTAGCCAACAAGCCTTTTGCACCAAGATTGGCTTGCAATTGTGAAAAACGGTATTTCAAACCGTATTCCGCACCACGCCGATACAAACCATAAGCCAAAACTGTTAAAATAAGGGTTAAACCAAACCAATACATATTATAGGCAAACAAGGACTGAGCAAAATGCCCATAATGATTCATATCGCTGTAAGGTGAATAAGGTGTACCTGCAAAATTCCACAAGCCATGTTCAAAACCCAGTTGACTCAAAACCAAAGAAACAATGAAAAATAGCACGAACAAACCCATACCAACATATTTATTTGGGGCAATTATTTGGAAAAATACCGACAATATCACCACCATAAACGTTGGGATTAAAAAGTTCACCAACAGCAAGCTAACATAAACACTCAGTTCAAATTCATTATAATCGTGCAGCACTTGATAAAACATCGAGAATGCCACACCCAAAGCAACCAAGCTAAAAATAACGCTAAACAAACCCAAAACTTTAGGAAAATACAATGCCCAATTTTTTATCGGTGTTGATTCGACAATATCGCCCATACCTAACTGTCGTTCACGCCACACCGCCTCCCCCGCATAAAAGGTAATAATTATCATGATGAAAAGACTAAAAGAATTACTGATGTGATTCACCATTTTTCGGGTCAAAGGATAATCATCGCCGCCAAAAGAACCCGTTGAGCCAATAAAAATTGATGACAGATTAAAAATGGTCAACAAACCCAAAATAATAAAACCTGGCGATTTAATCACTTGCAGAATTTCAAATTGAGTTCGCACTTTAAAGCGTTGCCATTGTGAAGCAGGTGATGCCGTTGCGGCGATGGCTAAGATTTCATGATTAAAATCTTTTTGCTCGTCCTTGTTTGGCTTTTGAGCTTTTGTTTTTTTAATGGCTCGAATATCAACCAACCAATGGGTCAAAAATAGAATGAACGCAGAAATACCCAACCACAACAAACGATTGTATAAAATTATGCCCTCAAGATTGATGGTTTTTGTATTCAACTCATGCGGTGTCCAATAACGTGTTACCTGAGTAAATGCCCGAATACCAAAAGGGTCAAGATAAGCTGCCGTAGTCAACAAAGCTGGATCTCGAAGAAACTGCCCAGAAAAAGAGAACAATATAAAAAATGCCACCACGCCCAAATACATGCCCATCATCGAGCGACTTTTCATGGCAAAGGCATAAAACAACACGCCACAAAATATAAAATTCGGCACCACAAAAATTAAAAACGTCTTAATATAAGGCGACAATAAAGTTGGACCAAGTCTATCCGCATCAACCCAAGGCATCAAACTGCCTATTAACGTTCCCAAAGGCACAAGTGAAAACACCAACAAACAAAACAAAATCGCACCCAATAAACGTCCCCACAAATAATCAACTTTGGCAATTGGCAAGCTGTGAATAATACCATTCATTTTGGTGGAATAATCACGCGTAGCAGTACCACCGACAAAGTTGGCAACCAAAAACATACCAATTATCGACATCGTAATCATGGTGGTGGCAATAGCATTGGGCGAATTATAATTGACATTAGAGCCGCCACTGCCAATTTGCACATATTCCGAAACCATTGCCATAAAAGCCATCATAAAAAAGATAAAGGCGGTGACATAAAAAGAAGGTTGTTTGAGAAAATATTTAAACTCAAATTTAGCTAATTTAGCAAACATTATCTTTACTCCTGATTGCCAAACTTTTTGCAGTTAAAAAGGGTGGAAAAATACACATCTTCCATATCAGGAACGACACTTTTAAAGCCTTGTGAACCCAAATCATCATCCGACAAAACATGAATAAGCGTTTGTCCTGCTTTTAATTTGGTGGAAATGACTTGAAAATCTTTACGTGCTGCATCCAATTCTTTTTTGGCAATGGCCTTTTTCCAAATTTTATCCTTTAATTGCTCGGTTAAATCATGCGGTTTGCCCTGCACTTGAATAACGCCATCTGCCAAAATTGCAAATTCAGAACACAACTCCTCGACATCATCAACAATATGCGTGGACAAAATCACCACCTTGTTTTCACCAATATCCGATAATAAATTATGAAAACGGTTACGCTCTTCAGGGTCCAGCCCCGCAGTTGGCTCATCCACAATAATTAACTGTGGGTCGCCCAATAAGGCTTGAGCGATACCAAAGCGTTGTTTCATACCACCAGAAAACGAGCTCACCGCTTTTTTACGTGCCGCCCATAAGTTAGTCTGATACAACAAACCTTCAAGTGCTTTTTTACGTTCAACCTTATTATTCAATCCTTTTAAAATCGCCATGTGCTCCAATAAATCAAGTGCCGAAATTCGCGGATAAACATCAAAATCCTGTGGCAAATAGCCCAAATTTATGCGTAAATCTTGCGGGTTTTTCAACACATCAATGCCATCAAATACAATCGAACCCGTATCAGGCTGTTGCAAAGTGGCAATAGTTCGCATCAAAGACGACTTGCCCGCTCCGTTTGGACCAAGCAATCCAAACATGCCATTTTCTAAGTTGAGATTAACATTGTCGATGGCTTTAACACCATTAGCGTAAGTTTTTGAAAGGTTTTTTATTTCGAGCATAACAAATTGTTCCACATTTAATTCAGATGCCACCTACGATAATTTATTTGTAGACAAGAAGCAATGTGCAAAAGGTCACTAATTCATTGGGATAATAGGTCAATAGTAATGGGTTGGGTATTATCTCATTGGCTTTGACGAAAATCCTCACCATATCCCCAGCGATACGAGGTCGGCAAATGGGGTGAGCCGCCAATTTTTACTGCCAACTGCATGGTTTTACCTAAAAACTTATTGCCCACAACTTTGCTGACACATTGGGACAAATTTTTATCTGCTTGAGTCTTATCTTCTTTTGTTCCTCCGTAATAATAGGCTTCATCGTGAATGACACAACAATTATGCCATTTTAATTTGGCTCCATGTTTTTTGTGCAAGAAGGTTAGTTTTTTATACAATGCCGACATGCCACCACTGCAACCATCAGAATGTCGCTTGGCATCAAATTTTGGTAATCCAACATGGCGTTGCCATACGGTATTTTTAGCCTCTGGACTGCTGACAGCAAATGCTGGTTCAGTCGTTGAAGTGCTACAAGCAAACAAGATAAAAATTAACAAGGTATATTTTATCATGAGAAAATAGCCAGTAATTCTGCTGTTGTTGGTCTTAGACGATAATTAGAGGTTTGGTTGCTGTAGAGAATTGTTCGCTTTTCATCAATGGCAATAACCGTTGGAAAGACCGTGTCAGATTCGTAACCCAAGGCTTGAAAGCCCATAGGTAATCCGTATTTATGCTCAATGCCTAACTTTTTCGCCGCCACGTTATCTTTATCCAAAAAAAACACAAAATCCAATGCGTATTTTTTTGCCAAACTTTTGGTATTTTGTTCTGATTGTGGAGCAATAAAGAGAAGCGAAACATTGAGTTGAGCAAACTTTTGGTAAGCTTTGACTGTTTCCTTAATTTGAGCCATACATAAAGGGCACCAGTTGCCACGATGAAAAAACACTAAACTTCTTGTGGCAAATGATTGCGATGAAATTTCCGCACCATTTTCATCAAAAATAACAAATTCAGGTAGTTTCTTTCCCTTTTCAAGGGCTGGTGTCTTTTTACGACCATTAGCGGAATACCAATAAATATAAAGTAAGGTAATCAAAAATGCTGACATCGAATAAATCATGCCATCTATGGTGTAGAAACTTGCTAATTTCAGAAATAAAACCAATGAAATCACATAACCAAGCAGAGATGGCACCGCAACAACAAATAAATGCATACTCGTGCGTGCAACATTTCTGAACAACATAATAAAGGATAAAAACAGCAATAATGGCACCGCACTCAGCACCACACCAAAATAAAACAAGTGATAAGAACTTTGCCACATGCCCATAATACCCTGAACCAATACATACAACAGCCATAATGGAGCAAGCATGATAAAAACGGATTTAAATAAATTCATAAAATTGCTAACAATTGAGAAATTACCAATTGTAGCACAAAATTATCAGTTGATTTAACACTATACAAAGAAAGCCATAAAGTGATATAATCTTTCTTTTTAATAAATCTGTAGACAATGATTAAAGCGAAAAAAGTACTAAAAGATGTTTTTGGCTATTCAGAATTTAGGCATCACCAAGAAAAAATAATTGATACCGTGCTGAAAAGAAAATCGGATGTATTGGTACTCATGCCAACAGGTGGTGGCAAGTCAATTTGTTACCAAATACCTTCGCTTATTATGGATGGTACAGGTATTGTTATCTCGCCATTAATCGCCCTCATGCAAGACCAAGTGGAAGCTCTGCAACAACGAGGCATCAAAGCCGCTTTTATCAATTCATCACAAACCGTAAAACAAAACAACGAAATAAAACGGCAATTACACGATAATGAGCTGGATATATTGTATTTATCGCCAGAACGATTACTCAAAGACGAAACACTCGACTTACTTGCCAGCATAGAAATATCTCTTTTCGCTATTGATGAGGCTCATTGCGTATCCGAATGGGGGCATGATTTTCGACGTGTTTACCAAGAGTTAAAAATTCTTTCAGAAAAATTTCCCGATGTTCCCAAAATTGCCTTAACGGCTACTGCTGATGATAAAATAAAAAATGAAATCGTCAAGCAACTCATCCTAAAAAAAGCCAAGATTTATATCAACAGCTTCGATCGACCCAATATCAAATACGAAATTATTGAACGCGAAGGTGGACACCAACAATTATGGACATTTATCAAGAAAAACCACCCGCAAGATGCAGGTATTGTCTATTGCTTATCCAGAAAAAAAGTTGAAGCTACGGCAGATTTTCTCAACAAAAAAGGACGCAAAGCCTTGCCCTACCATGCCGGTATGGGCTCGGCAAAAAGAGCCGAATACCAGAAAAGATTTTTGATGGAAGAAAGCGTTATCATTGTTGCCACTATTGCTTTTGGCATGGGAATTGACAAACCTGATGTTCGCTTTGTGGCACATTTTAGTTTACCAAAAAATATCGAATCCTATTACCAAGAAACAGGTCGGGCAGGACGTGATGGCTTGCCGTCTAACGCTTGGATGGCATACGGCTACCAAGATGTTGTCTTATTACGGCAATTTATTACTGGTTCCAATGCCGAAGATGCCCACAAAAATGTTCTGCATAACAAGCTGGATTCGTTGATTGATTTATGCGAACAAAGTTCTTGCCGCAGACAGACTATTTTAGGTTATTTTGGTGAACAATTAAAAGAACCTTGTGGCAATTGCGACAATTGCATTAATCCACCAGAAAAAATTGATGTCACAGAATCAGCCCAAAAAGCCCTCTCTGCCGTTCATCGCACGGGGCAACGCTTCGGCATGATGTATTTAATTGATGTTTTAACAGGCAAAGATGATGAAAGAATTCGTAAAAACGGTCACGATAAACTCAAAATATTTGGTATCGGCGATGCTGAAACAAAAACCTGCTGGCGAACCATATTCCGACAATTGATTACGCACCAGCATTTGTACGTCGATGAAGACCAATTTAATGCCCTCACCTTAACCGACAAATGCCGCCCCTTATTAAAAGGCGAAGAAAAGTTTTTCATCAAGAAACAAAACAAAAACGAACCCAAACCCATTATTGAGAAAAATCCAAAAGCACAATACGAACTCAAAAACTACGACAAACCTTTGTGGCAAGCACTGAAAGATTTACGCACCGAACTGGCAACCGAACAAGGTGTGCCGCCGTATATTATTTTTAGTGATGCTTCCATGTTGCAGATGGTCAGAACTCGACCCGCCGACAAAGACCAATTCAAATACATCACTGGCGTTGGAGAATTTAAATCTGAAAAGTATGGCGACAAATTTTGTGCGGTTATCAATAAATTCGCTAACCAACAAAAAGTTGATGCCAAACTAAGTGACAACAGCAAAGAAACCATTTACCTTTTCGATCAAGGCATGACCCCTGATGAGATTGCACAAGAACGTGACATTAATCTCAATACCGTATATTCGCATCTGGCAGAGGCCATTAAATTTGGTTCATTGGAAAAAACACAAGTGGTTGGTCTGCCACAAGACGAGATAGATGAAATCATACAAGTTGCTGAAATTACTGGTTATTTAGAAGACAACAAACTCAAACCCGTATTTGATATGCTCGATGGAGAATACAACTATGGTGTTTTACGTTGTGTTTTAGCAGGTTTATCATCCGATGACTAGCACCAACCATTTACTTATTGTTGCCAAAGGTGTTGCCATGGGTGCTGCGGATGTTGTACCTGGAGTTTCTGGTGGAACAATTGCCCTATTAACGGGTATTTATCCTCGCTTAATTAACGCCATTACTGGAGTTAATGTACAATCCGTGAAACAACTGCTGAGATTTGACTTCAAATCCTTCTGGCAAGCGATAGATGGTAACTTTATTCTGCCGTTATTATTTGGTATCGCATTAGCCTTTGCTGTACTGGCACATCCGATTAAATACGCACTAACCAACCACCCTATTGTGATGTGGTCTTTTTTCTTCGGGCTGATTATTGCCTCGGCGATATTAATCATACAGCATATTCCGCATAAACGCCTATTTAAGTCCTTGTGGATAATACCAGGCATTGCTTTTGGTTTCTGGATTGGTTCGATGGATACCATTGCCTTTCCAAGCAATCAAATCGCCGTCTTTATTGCGGGAATGTTAGCAATTTGTGCCATGATTTTACCTGGTATTTCTGGTAGCTTCATCTTGGTTTTAATCGGCATGTATAAAGTTCTTATTACGGCGGTTGCACAAAGAAATCTTGTGGTAATACTTATTTTTATAGCAGGAGCCGTTATTGGATTGTTGATTTTTTCTCGTATCATTAAATGGACTTTAGAAAATTTTTATCAGGCAACTTTATTCTTTCTAAGTGGTTTGATGCTCGGTTCATTAGTCAAAGTTTGGCCGTGGCAAGTTGCTAATGCAAATGTCATGCCATGGACACTAGAAAATCCGCAAACATTCACCGCAATAGCTTTGATGTTGTTAGCAATTATTCTGGTCTTTGCAACAGATAAAATAGGTCGGAAATATTCCTCTTGAAATTTGTACTAATGCTCGTTTTTTCATCTGACTTTGTTATAATTCTCCTTTAAGCTAAGTGAACACATAACAATTAATGAAATACCTGATTTTTGAAAAGTGTTTTGAATTCGACAACGACAAGTTGATAATTGATGGAAAAGTAATTGAACTACCTGAAAAAGCGGTAGCAGGACTGTTGCTTTTTATCCACTCAGACAGGCAAACGCTCAGTAAAGATTATTTTATGCAAAAACTTTGGGGAGATCTCATCGTCAGTGATGATTCTTTATTCAAAATCATCCAAAGCATACGTTCACTCTTTAAAAAACAGGGTATTGAAGAGACCGTAATAAAAAATATTTACGGTAAAGGCTACCGCTTCTTAGCCAGTACTAAGGCTATGCCAAAAAGCTCACAAGAAATATCTCAAGAAAAGAATGTTCCACAAAAGAAACCTGAGAAACAACAAAAAACACCATCTAAGCCAATCAAATCACTACTCAAAAGGGCTTTGATTGCTCTGTTTTTATTGCTTGCTATTGGAATGTCATTCTATCAATTCTTTGCTTTCTCAAGTCATGATGCAACAATCACGCCAAAAAACTACACCTTGCTAAAGAAAAACCTCAAAAATAACCCAAAAGCATCCTTAAAGCAATTGCTAAAACAATACGACAACAGTAACACCCCAGAAGTTGACAAGAACACCTTATCCTCATTAATCGCCCAAAGTTATTTTCTGCAAGGAAATTACGATAAAAGTTTACAATTCTTAAAACAAGCCATTAATGGAGACGAAACACCCAATACATTACCTCAAGCTGATGCTTTTCACCAATTAGCAACCATATATTATTACCAAGCAAAAGCTGATTTGGTTTTTAAAAATCTACAACCAGCACTCAATTATTTTAAAAAGCATAATAATATCACGGAGCATTTGGATTCTCTGCGACTTAAGGCCGATTATTTCGGTATGTTGCACCAATACGACAAATCCTTGAATATATTAGCAACACTCATCAAAGATGCAAAAACAAACAACAATAAATTTGCCGAAATGCGTGCCTATGCTGGCAAATACTATATCTATAAAACCCTAAATGATCGCAAAAACAAACTAATCGCCATCAACAATGTTCTTGACAGGGCTGTAGAAATTCAGAACAAATTCTATATTTCCTTTGCCTATGGTGAATTAGCAATGGAAGATTTAGAACAAGGTCACTACCAAGAAGCAATGCAATGGATTAATAAAATATTACCCTTGACCTTAAAACTCAAAGACACTAACCATTTTCAACTAAATTTCAGCTATTTGTACAATATTTTGCCAGTTCTTGGGCATGATTTACTGGCAGAAAAATACCTCACCAAGGCGATTGTATTACAAAATTATTTTAACAGCGAAGGGCATATCATCACTGCCGAAATCAATCTCGGAATTATTAAAATTAAATTAGAAAAATACCAACAAGCTTCAGAAATTTTTAATGCACTCCTCAACTACCCTAACCTATCGGCATCACAAGTCTCGACTATAAAAGCTTGGCAAGCGATTAATAATTACTATTTAGGTGACTTTATTACCGCTTATGCCATAGCCAAACAAGTCTATGCCGAAAAACAAAACGACAACAAAACACGTTTGGTGTCCGGCATCGCCTTAGCCATTAGTGCCAATAACTTAAATCGTCAACAAGAAAGTCAATCAGTATACCAAGAACTACAAAAACTGCTCCAACCCAATTGGTTAATTGAATACAATTTGTATTTAACCATCGCCCTAAAACTTTTCCCAAACAAAGATGAAGCCCAACATCTCTATTTTTCTGCCTTAAAACAAAAATTCGACACAAGATTAAATATAATAAAACAAAACACCCTACCAAATATCAAAATACTAAACCAACTCGACACCGTTCTTGAGAACATACTCAGAGGAAGCAGCAGCTAAGCTGCTCTGATTGTAATTTCTGTAACAGAATTTGGGAAAATCAAGCTTTGGATTCCACCCAAATAATATTCTTAATCATAACTGTTTGAAATAAACCAGATTGTAAATGTCGCTGCAACCACTTTTTAAGTGCATGAAATGTTAG
>CAZQMH010000070.1:6528-12219 GCA_964594435.1 uncultured Alcanivoracaceae bacterium | reverse complement strand
CTTGCGTGAAAATTCTTTCCAGAAGAATTTTTATCCAATCTATTTTGCCATTTTTCCCATAAATTCCATTCTTGCATGAAATATTCAGGCTAGCGGGGGTCCCTACGGTGTGAAACCTGTAACGCTTACGCCTTTGTTGATAAGGCTTTTGTGATGGTTTTGATTGGTTTGTGCAGAGATAAAAAAGAATAAGCGAGAAAAGATAAAATGATATAACGCATTTGCTTTGTTATTTCACAGAATCCATAACACGTTCTTTTAAGTCTTTACCTGGTTTGAAATGTGTGGCGTATTTCACCCCTAGTGCCACAGATTCTCCTGTTTTAGGATTTCGACCTAAACGGGGTTTTCGCTCACGCAAGGTAAAAGAGCCAAATCCACGTATTTCGATTCGTTCTCCTGAGGCTATCGCTGAACTCATGGTATTCAACAATTCTTTTACTGATAGTACGATGTCAGATTTGAGTAGACCTGAGTCGGATAATCTTTCACATAACAACGTGATTAATTCAGAGCGTGTAATATTTTTCATCGCACTTATTATAATCAGTTCTACAAAAAAATAAAGCACCAAATTCAAAATTTAGTGCTTTATTTAAAGTAAATTCAATTACTTGAACTTTTATTAGTGAAAACTAATATATTCTGACGGCTTTAGTTGTCCATCTTTTCTTTCAACAAGTCGCCGAGGCTGGTTGTTCCAGTGCTGGCATCTTTGTAGTCCTTAAGTACTTTGTTCATTTCATCAAACTCTTTGGCTTTAATAGATAAAGTTAACATTTTGCTGCGTCTGTCCATTCCGACAAATTTCGCTTCAACTTCATCACCTTCTTTTAAGACTTCGCTGACATCTTCGGTTCTTTCTTTGGCGATATCTTGGGCTTTAATTTGCCCTAAAACGCCTTCTTCAAGCTCAACAACAGCGACTTTTTGTGAGACTTCTTTAATAATTCCTTTAACAATACTGCCTTTAGGATGAGAAGCCACATAAGAACCAAATGGGTCTTGAGCCAATTGTTTGATGCCTAAAGAGATACGTTCACGTTCCGAATCGACAACAAGCAACATCGCCTCAACCGTATCGCCTTTCTTGTATTTACGAATAGCCACATCATCGGCTTCGTTCCAAGAAATATCGGATAAATGTACGAGTCCATCAATACCACCATCAAGTCCGATAAATATACCGAAATCAGTGATTGATTTAATTTTACCTGAAACCACATCACCTTTTTCATGTGTTGCCGCAAAAGCATCCCATGGGTTTGGCTTACATTGCTTCATACCAAGTGAAATACGACGTTTTTCTTCTTCAATATCCAAAATAGCGACTTCAACCTCATCCCCTGGCTGAACAACTTTAGCTGGGTTGATGTTTTTGTTAGTCCAATCAATTTCAGAAACATGCACCAAACCTTCGATACCTTCTTCAATTTCAACAAAACAACCGTAGTCAGTAATATTTGTGACGCGACCAAAGACACGAGTGCCAACAGGTTTTCTGCGAGCGATGTCTTTCCAAGGATCTTCACCTAGTTGTTTGAGACCTAGTGAAACACGCGTTTTTTCTTTATCGAATTTTAATACGCGTACTTCCAGTTCTTGACCAATTTCAACCACTTCTGATGGATGATTGAAGCGTTTCCATGACATATCAGTAATATGCAACAAACCATCAATTCCACCTAAGTCTAAGAAAGCACCGTAATCGGTTAAGTTTTTAACGATACCTTTAATAATAGCACCATCAACCAATGTTTCTAATAACTTATCTCTATCTTCAGAGTATTCAGACTCAACGACTGCACGGCGTGAAACAACAACATTGTTACGACGCTTATCGAGTTTAATCACTTTAAACTCTAAATCTTTGCCTTCTAAGTATCCTGGGTCACGAACAGGGCGAACATCGACCAAAGAACCTGGCAAGAAAGCTCTTACACTGTTCAAATCAACGGTAAAACCACCACGAACTATACCCGTACTTTTACCCATAACAATTTCTTCGTTGTCATGTGCCACTTGTAACTGTTCCCAAACCAACATGCGTTTGGCTTTTTCACGAGACAATATGGTTTGACCGTAGCCATTTTCATATTTCTCAAGTGCTACTTCAATTTCTGTACCAATTTCTAAGGTATAATCTTCATCACCTTCGTTTCTAAATTCATCTAAAGAAATAACACCTTCAGATTTTAGACCTGCATCAACAATAGCAAAGCCATTTTCGATATCAATGACAATACCTTTGATGATAGTTCCAGGGATTAATTTCTTGGCAGATAAGTCTTGCTCAAGTAGCTGTTCAAAATTTTCGCTCATATAAATTGCTCTTTAAGTAAAAAAGGAATTTTACTTAAAATGTTTCTGTACCAAATTAGGTTGGTACTCGTTAAAAAATAATTGCCGAATTATTTCAGCAACCACGTAAAATTATTTTGAAATCAAGAAAGGCTCGTGACACGAACAGTAATGCCCGTTTTTTCAATAAGCTTCACACAGTATTGAAAGACCTCATCAATACTCAAATCACTGGTATCAATAACAACAGCATCATCAGCAGGGACTAAAGGAGAGGCTTTTCTGTTGCTGTCTCGGCAGTCTCTGGCTGCTATCTCTTTTTCAAGGTCGCGGATATTAACATCAATCCCTTTATTTTTCAACTGTTTTTCACGTCTTTTTGCTCTTTCTGTCGCAGATGCGGTTAAAAAGAATTTTATTTGGGCATCAACAAAAACAACCGTCCCCATGTCTCGACCATCAGCTACCAGGCCGGGTGCTTTACGAAAATCTTTTTGTCGCTGCAACAATGCCGCCCTAATCTCAGGAATGGCAGCAATAATTGAGGCAATATTGCCACAAGATTCTTGCCGTAATTCATGATTAACACACTCCCCGTCAAGATAAACAATTGTCGGCTGGGCAATAACGGTTTTAAATTCAAGATTTAAATTTTCAGCCAACTCAACCATCTTCTCAATATCAGATATTTCAGCATCGGTTTTCAATACCTTTAACGCCAAAGCCCGATAAATCGCCCCGCTATCGAGCAAATGCCAGCCCAAATGATTGGCAAGCAATGAGGCTGTCGTGCCCTTGCCCACGCCAGATGGGCCATCTACCGTAATAACGGGTATATTTTTAGTTGAACTTTTCATAGTCTGTGCTCGCGCTTATGCTGTTGCATAAATAATTTGGGTATTATCAATTAAACTAAAACATTAGTCAATATCAAGTAAATCTCTTATCACCATATATAATGATTTAAAAGAATGACAAATACATGTAAAATTCCAAGCATGAACCATAAAACAACTTTTATTGACGAAATTATAAAACGTCGAATCGCACCAATTATTGGAATGTACATAGCCGCAGTTTGGCTTGCTGTGGAAATGGCGGATTGGATGAGTAATAAATTTAACGTATTACCAAAACTTTCATCATACGTTTTTGTTGGTTTATTAACCTTAATTCCTTCCTTAATAATTTTAGCGTGGGGACATGGTCGCCCAGGAAAAGACAAATGGACAATACTTGAAAAAATATGGATACCGCTGAATATTATCCTTGCAATAATTGCCATTAATATTTTACTAACATCGCATCAGGAAAACAACAAACAAACACAACCATCACAAGCTTTAAAACAATCAGCGATGCAAAAAAAGGAAAACAAGCTCGAAGATAAGCAGCTGAATACACAAAAAACACTATCAGAAGTCGCTTTAAACAAATACAATCGTGTTTTATCTTTTTTTTGGGACAACACCTCCAAAGACCCATCTCTTGATTGGTTGAGTTATGCAAGCACTTGGCTTTTTATCTATGACATAAGACGAACACCCAGCATATCCGCGACCACTCCCTACAACTCAAAAAGCATGATAAAACAATTGCAAAACAAAGGCTTCGAGTCTGCCACCAATATTCCTTTGTCTCTTGCCATACAAGTAGCAAAGAAATCATCCAAAAAATGGTTCACTATGGGTTCTTTCGTAAAAAGTAAAGATGCATTCCAATGCACGGTCAAACTGTATAAAACAGAAGACGGTAAAATTGTTAAAACGATTCATATAAAAAATAAAAATATGCTTGCCGCTCTTGATGAAGCCTCTTCACAAATAAGCTCATTTTTGTTAAGCAAAGAGAAAACTGATGGAAACATAATCCCAGATTTAGCCATAAGCGACCATGTTTCAAACAATTTGGCAGCAATAAAAAGCCTGATTTCCGCAAAAAATGCCATAGCTTTTGGTAACGATTATGATGAAGCTATTCATCAAATAAAACAAGCACTAAAACTTGATAAATATTTTGTAGCAGCACATGTACTCGCCGCTCGTACTTATCAAGCTCTTGGAGATTATCCACAAGCAATTAAGCATATTGACCAAGCCCTAGCAAAAGACTACAAACTTTATGAAGAAGATGTCTATGAATTAAAAGCCAGCAAGTTTTCCATGCAAGGCAAACGTGACAAAGCAGGTTTAGTGGAAGAAAGCTGGGTTCGAGCTTTTCCAAATTCTCCGCTAGCTCATGGTTATTTAGCTGGCTATTATTTGTATTCATCAAACAAGCTAAAAGAAGGAGAAAAAGAACTCAAAATCATACGTGAATTAGACCCTGATAACCAAAATGTCCTCATCAACCTAGGACGCATCTATCGCATTCAAGAAAACAAATCAAAAACCTTAGAAGTATTAGGCTTATATCTTCAACAATACCCAGAGAAAGCCGAGGCATATATGCAGATGGGTGAAGCTTTGGAGCAATTTGGTTATTACAAAAAAGCTATCCAGCTCTACGAACAAGCCAGCATATTAGGCACCAATAATTTCAAAGCAGAAATTTCTCATGCCTTAGCTTTTATGCAAATGAACAACTACCAAAAAGCCCACGAAGAAATAGAAGAATTGTGGCAACGCTGCTCTACTGACGCTGAAAAATTTGCTGTTTTACGAGCGCAACTTGTGCTTTATCAAACGACGGGTCAAATGCAAAAAGCCCTAGAAACAGTAGAACTCATCACCCAACCTGCAAAAAACACTCTCGATCCTTTTAATTTCATGTTCATGATAGCTGATTTCAAAATTCTAATCCTCAATGAACAAGGAAAATACCAAGAAGCATTAAAATATGCACAAGCTTTACGCGACAACTCAAAACCGCCCTTTGATAAGTTTGTTGGTATATTCTTTTTGGTAACCTATGGTAACCAAGAAGCTAAGGAGAAATACCGCAAAGAATTTAGTAGATTTGAAAAATTCCTAAGCTCTTATAAAAACCCTTATTGGAATTCTTTTCTACCCGCTTTAAAAAGTCGAGTTTTAGCTTGGGATGGAAAAAAACAACAAGCGATAGAATTATTAGAAAACTCGATTCAAACCATAAAACAATCCATTTCAGGGCTTGACTCTCTTGACAAGATAAATGAAATAGAATTTTACAAAATTCTTATCCTTATAGAACAATCAAAAAACCAGCAAGCCCTGATTTTATTAGATGGCATATTGGAGCGAGACCCAACATTTGCCAAAGCTTATTATCTCAAAGCCAAGATTTACAAGCATGAAAAGCAGGAACTGTTATTTCAGCAAGCCTACGACAACGCCCTAAAAATTTGGCACTATGCAGATGAAAACCTCGTCATTTTAAAGAAACTAAAACAACTAAAACAACAAAGCAAAA
>CAZQMH010000070.1:0-6428 GCA_964594435.1 uncultured Alcanivoracaceae bacterium | reverse complement strand
AGACCGCACCTTTTACAATTTCAGTCATATTTATAGAGCTTCGATTATACCCGCCGCTCCCATGCCTGTGCCGATACACATGGTTACCATGCCGTATTTGCCACCGGTGCGGCGTAAACCGTGAATGGTGGTGGCTGCTCGGATGGCACCAGTTGCTCCAAGTGGATGACCTAAGGCGATGGCTCCGCCGTTTGGATTGACTTTTTCTTGGTCTAAGCCCAAATCACCAATAACAGCAAGTGATTGTGCGGCGAAAGCTTCATTGAGTTCTATCCAATCCATATCTTGGACTTTTAAGCCTGCAAGGTCTAAAGCTTTTGGTATGGCTTTGATTGGACCAATACCCATAATATCAGCAGGCACTCCCGCAACGGCAAAGCCGTGATATTTGGCAATTGGGGTCATATTGTAGCGTTTGAGTATTTCTTCGTTAACCAATAACAACGAACCTGCTCCATCACTCATTTGTGAAGAATTGCCTGCGGTAACCGAACCACCCATTTTAAATACCGTTCGTAATTTATTTAATACTTCAACGGAAGTTCCAGCCCGTGGCCCTTCGTCATTGGCGACTGTTTTTGTGCTAACGATGGTTTCGGCTTTGGCTAAATCAGGTGTGCGAGAGCTTATTGTGTAGGGTACAATTTCATCTTTAAAATAGCCTTTTTCGGTGGCATTTAAGGCGCGCATGTGAGAATTATAGGCAAATTCGTCTTGAGCTTGGCGACTTATTTTCCAGCGGTCGGCGACATTTTCTGCGGTAATGCCCATGCCGTAGGCGATGCCGATGTTTTCATCTTCAAACACTTTCGGGTTCATGGTCACTTTATTACCCATCATTGGCACCATACTCATGGATTCGGTACCGCCTGCGATGGCACAATTCATTTGCCCTGTGGCAATTTGTTGAGCAGCGATAGCAACAGCTTGGATGCCTGATGAGCAAAAACGGTTGATGGTCATGGCTGGAACAGTATCTGGAATGCCAGCAAGAAGGCTGGCAATGCGAGCAATATTCATGCCTTGTTCTGCCTCTGGCATGGCACAGCCAATAACCACATCACCAATTTCATTTTTGTCAAAATCAGGGTGACGAGCCAACATGGTTGCCAAACAATGGGATAATAAATCATCAGGGCGGGTTTTATTAAACATGCCTCTTGGTGCTTTGCCAACAGGAGTTCTTACAGATTCTACGATATAAACGTCTTGTACTTTTTTCATAATATTTTCTCCTATTGGATTAGTTGCGAAGTGGCTTGCCAGTTTTTAAGGTGTGTTCTATGCGCGCCAGTGTTTTCGGCATTTGAATTAATTGCATAAACAATTTGCGTTCTAAATCAAGCAAATATTGTTCACTCACGCGTGAATTACTATCGACATCACCACCGGCAATAACGGTGGCAATTCTTACCGCAATTTCATAATCATGCGGACTCATCATGCGACCTGCAAGCATGTTGGCAAGTATCATTTTCATGTTGGCAATACCTGCTTGACCACAAACACGAATGTTTTGGTCTTGTGCTGGTGCTCGATAACCTTTGGCGTGTAACCAATTAATTTTTTCTTTGGCAACATGCAACACCTCATGTGTGTTAAAAACAACATCAGTGCAGGGTTTTAATAGTTTCCATTTTTTAGCTTCCAAACCCGAACTTGCCACTTGTGCCATGGCAACCAGTTTGAAAAAATGTTCAATTTGCGGATACAAATCTCCTGTTTCAAAATCCTCAGATGTACGTCGAGCAATTTCTTTCAAACCGCCACCAGCTGGTAACAAACCAACACCTGCTTCAACCAAGCCAATATAAGATTCAAAGGCTGTTACAACCGAAGTGGCATTCATGGAAAACTCACAACCACCACCTAAGGTCATGCCTCGGGTTGCTACCACCGTTGGCACTTGTGAAAACCTTAGTTTTTGTGAAGTTTGCTGAAATTTATGTACCAATGCTTCAACCGCAGCAATTTTGCCCTCAGCTATCGCTTGTAAGGCTGGGGCGAGATTGGCGCCTAAAGTAAAAGGTTCGCTGGTTTGCCACAGCACCAAACCTTTGTAGTGTTCTTCGGCAAGAGTAACGGCTTGTTGAATGCCATCTAGCACGCCATCGGAAATAATGTGCTTTTTAGTTTTGAAGCTGGCAATTAAGATGTCGTCTTGCATATGCCACAGACGAATATCATCATTTTCTTCAACGGTTGTGCCATATTGGGCTTTTTCGCCAATGGTTAATTCAGGGAATAATTGCCGTTTGAAAACAGGCAAATCAGGGCGAGGCTGATAAGTTTTGCTTTTCGGGGCATACGAACCTTGGGCTTGATGCACGCCATCGACTTCAAAAACCCAGTCAGGTAGTGCGGCTTGTACCATAGTTTTGTCATCTTTCATGTCTTGATTTATCCATGAAGTGATTTTTTTCCAATCGGCTGACTGCCAGATTTCAAATGGTCCTTGTCGCCAACCAAAGCCCCAGCGTATAGCAAAATCAACTTCACGGGCATTGTCGGCTATTTCTTCTAAATGAAAGGCAGCATAGTGGAACAAATCACGGTACATCGCCCATAAAAACTTGGCTTGTGGCGACTGGCAAGCTCGTAATTGTTCAAATCTTTGGCTGGCATTGCGATTTTTTAAGATGGCAAGAACTTCTTCATCAATTTGAGCATCTTGTGGGCGGTATTGCTTTTTCTTAAGGTCTAAGATTTTGATGTCTTTGCCTTCTTTTTTGTAGACACCAGCTTTGGTTTTGGCACCTAAGGCTCCTGCTGCAACTAAATCAGTCAACCACGAAGGCAGTTTATAGTGTTTATTCCACGGGTCATTTGGCAATCCATTAAGCATGGTGTTAACGGTATGATTTAAGGTATCCAAGCCGACCACATCGGCGGTTCTGAAAGTAGCAGATTTGGCTCTACCAATTAATGTTCCAGTCAGGGCATCAACCGTTTCCAATGGAATATTGTATTTCATACCGTGATATATGGTACAAATTATGGAAAAAACGCCTATACGATTGGCAATAAAATTAGGTGTATCTTTGGCATTGACCACGCCTTTGCCTAATGTAGAAGTTAAAAATTCGGTCAATGTAGTAATCACTGAACTATTGGTCTTTTGGGTTGGAATAATCTCAACCAAGTGCATATAACGAGGTGGATTGAAAAAATGCACACCACAAAACTGGTGTTTTAATTTTTCAGGAAAAACTTCGGATAAAGCGTTAATGCTTAAACCTGAGGTATTGGTGGCAAAAATAGCATCGGGCTTAATATAATCTTCAATTTTGTCGTACAAAGATTTTTTAATGTCCATGCGTTCAACAATGGCTTCAATAACCAAATCAACTTCCAGTAATTTTTCCAAATCCGTTTCGTAGTTTGCGGGTTCTATCAATTGCACCACCGATTTATAACCTAATGGAGCGGGCTTTGCCTTGCCTAACATTTTGATGGATTTTGTGATAATGGCATTTTTGTCTTTACCTTCACTTGCCAAATCATAAAGAATGACTGGAATGCCAGCATTGGCAAAATGGGCAGCAATTTGAGCTCCCATGACACCAGCACCTAAAATGGCAGCTTTTTTTACGGTTGTTTTATTTTTCATATTGATTTCCAAAATGGTTGGTTAATTTAATTTCTAAGATGCTGATATAGGCATCTCGCAGTTGTTCAGATTGCTCGACACTGACAATACCAGCTGCCAAACAGCGGTTTATCAAGACTTCATAATTGTCAGTATTTAGTGGTGTACCTGTGGCGTTAGTCACGGCAATTTCGGCAGCTTCGGCATTTTTAAGTTTTTGTTTGGCGGTGAATATTTTCTTTAAAAAAGGAGAATACTTGGTATAGGGGCTGTTTTTACTTTCTTCAAGCTGACAGATTTCTTCGATGTCATTATGCAACGACTTAAAGACTTTAATCGGATAAAATGGTCGCCCAAAGGGAAATATTAAAACTTTGGTGAAAAACGCAGGTAAGCGATTAAAGGCTAAATTCAGGGTTTCTTTCAAAGCATTTTGACTAAAAAACAAAGTGTTTTTCAAGGTAATTTTAGCCAACTCTTTGGAATGCTCATCTTTTGGTTGGGTTGCATAAAAATCATACAAAGCAATAGAACTGGTAATGTGCTGAATACAATGAGCCAACTGACTGGCGAAACTGGTGTTAATCTTATGTTTAAAAGTCCATACAATCAACGTCACATCAGCCAAAAAAGCAAAACTACTGCTCATTCTTTTTATCATGGTTTTGTATTTGTATTTTGGAAACAATAAACGCCCAACAGATGAAGCTTTAAAAGCATACAACCATGTTTTACTTAAATTATGTAAAATATAGCCCAAATGTTTAAAAATAGTTTCATCAAATACCATTCGATTTTCTTTTGTATCTTCTAACAGACATTTTACCTCTTGGCTATAATACGGATGACAAGCCAATGCTGCTTTTTTTATCAAAGGCAACTGATTAATTTCGTGGCTCATGCCATCAAGTTCGGTACTTAAATGTGCAACTTTGTAAAAACTTCTCACGTTGCTTTCGGTTTTAATATTGTGTGAATTTGAACCAAGAATACTCCGCAATAGACCCAATTGCTGCATGGTTTGGGTGATATGTGCGTTTTTGTTAAGAATAGCAGTAAATTTTAGTACGGGTGGGGCAAGATTATTGTGCAAGGTTAATTTTTCCAAGACTTGTAACTTTAAGCATTGGCTAAATTGCTCATTTAATTTGGCTAATACAATTTTATAGCTCAATAATTGCCGCCCATTTTGTTTTTGTAAATGAGCAAAGTACCAAGCGGTTAAGGTTGCAGTATTATTGGTCGGAATAGAAATTGCTAACGGCCAAATACTGCTGGCAAAATACTGGTTCTTGTACAAATATTCCAAACCACGTCCAATGCCTTCCTTACCATTGATGATATTGTCAAATGGAATAAAAATATTTTTGCCCGTACAGGAATAATAATACAAATAATCATCATAAGCCTTGAGACCTTTTTTGTATTTTATTGACTTGATATTTTTATCAATAATACAAATAGCCGTACCAAGATGGGTATTGCCACCCAAAAGATTGGTAAAATCCTTTAGATTAACATTCAAGTAAAAACAATTTGATTGCGAAGTTCCAAGCAAAATAACATCACGAAAAGACACGCGTATACCTGTTTGCTGCTGACCATTGATAAATATTTGTTCTACCCTGCCCTCAATGGAGGATTTTTGGCTGTCTAATGTTTCGTACAAAGAAGTTGGTTTCAAAAAGGGCAACATTTTTCCTGAACTAAACAAGGGTAACAGTTTTTTTCTTTGTTGGTGGTTGCCAAAATGATGGATAAAACTGGTCAATGAATCCAAATTCATAATACCAATAATCGCAGCCACAACGGGGTTGAGCTTGCTTAAATTCTTCAACACCAAAGAAGCCTCTGTGGCACAAAGATTTTGTCCATCAAAAGCCTGTTGGATGATAAGTGATGTTGCTCCAACTTTAGCGAGATGGTTAATCTTTGAAATATTGGTCTTTTTATCATCCATCAACTCACGGTAAATAGAGCGTTCAATCTCAATTTTAGAGACTTCCTGCTCTCGATTTTTGGCACTAACACGAATAAAATCAGGTCGCCCTTGAAAAATATTCTGCTCAAACTCACTGGCAAACCAACCATCATCAATTTTTTGAAAACTCTGCCACTTATTGGAAGAATTTAGCAATTGATTGTACAAAAACTTGGTGACAAATCGTCTTCTGAGTTTTTTATTATTCAAGACAAGAAAAAACACAGAAGATAAAACAAACAAGCCATAAAAAAAATAATCGCTCAATAAATGAAAACGATAAAAAACCACCTGAACGATGAGACAAGCCAGGCTAAAAAGTAGCAACCTCACATGAAGAAGACTGGCAAGCAACAGCATTGCCAAAAAAACAAGAAATAACCAAGCCATCAGTGCTTATTTCGACTCGCTCAATGAACACATAGCAAAATCGATTAATTCATTGCAACAAGTATTAAAATAATCCTTATCACTCATGCCACTGGTGCGACTTGATGCCCCAAAATCTGACATAACATAAATTAACGAGCCCATAATAAAATGAAAACGCCAAAATATGATTTTCTTATCCAAATGTGGTGTGCTTCTTTGAATGGCTGTAGCAAACCGTTTGATGACCTCGGCATAGCGATGACTTAAAAGATTATGCAAGAAACTGCTTTTTTCAGCATAAGCACGAGCCAAGACCAGCATAAAACGCTTGCCACCTTGGTGATTATCGTTACTCATGGTTAACGCAGGGGCAATAAAAGCTTGCAAAATTTGGCGTAAATTACAAGGCTGGTCTGAACCCGACTCCAAATCATCCAATAAACTCAGACGCAACTGAAACAAATTATCCATGCGTCGTTCGATCAT
>CAZQMH010000069.1:0-12286 GCA_964594435.1 uncultured Alcanivoracaceae bacterium | reverse complement strand
GATGCCCGTAACACACGCCAAGTATAGGTAGTGAGCTTGTCACAAATTGTTGCAACCACTGTTGGGTCATTTTGCACCATGGGTTGCATTCTGTGACCATAGAAGGTGAGCCGGTGATAAGTATTCCCATCAGGTCTTTGGGTTTGGGTAATTCTGGCTTGTGGTAGATGCGAAAAGTTTTGCAAAGCGTTGCATCTATGCCCATGGATTTTATGAATAATTCATCAAAATCACCAAATTTATCCCGAGCGGGCTGAATGGATTGTCCTGTTTGCACGATGGCAATGTATTTTTTAGTCATATTCTGGCGGTACAAGTTTGACGGCTTCTTCTAATGAGGTTCTGCCCTCTTTTAGAAGGTTGGCTATGGATATTCTCAACGGTTTCATACCCATGCGATAGCATTCGGCAGTGAGTGTTTCTGATGGTACTTTTTCCTTTATCATTTTTCGCAAGCCGCCGTTTATTGGCATGATTTCATACACACCTGTTCGACCGTGATAACCTGTGTTGCGGCATTCTAGGCAACCAGTTTTTTTATAAATTCTTTCAGGAATTTCTAAATTCCAAGGATGCACCAGTGAAACCCAAGCCTCGGCATCGACTTTTGTCGGTGTTTTGCAATGTGGGCATAATAAACGAACCAAGCGTTGGGCAATAACGCCAGCTAAAGTCGAACGCAGTAAATAATCTGGTACGCCCAAGTCCATTAAGCGGTTTATCGCCGAGGGTGCGTCATTGGTATGCAAAGTGGATAACACCAAATGCCCAGTCAATGAGGCTTGAACTGCCATTTTGGCTGTTTCCAAATCTCGAATTTCGCCCACCATGATGATGTCAGGATCTTGTCGCATGAGTGTGCGAATGCCACTGGAAAACTCCAGCCCTATTTTAGGGTTTATCTGCATTTGGTTTAATTCTTGGAAAACCATTTCTATCGGGTCTTCAACCGATGAGACGTTGACTTCTTCGGTGGCTAGTTTTCTTAATGTCGAGTACAAGGTGGTGGGTTTTCCTGAACCTGTGGGTCCTGTGACTAACACAATGCCATGTGGACGCTGTATCATTTGTAGCCATTGTTGGACTTCTTCTTTGGAAAAACCCAAATCTTCGTAGTTTTCAACCACCGCATCAGGGTCAAAAATACGCATCACACATTTTTCCCCAAAAGTGGTTGGCATGGTTGACACCCTGAGTTCAACTTCTTTGCCTTCTGTCGTTAAGGTTTTTATCCTGCCATCTTGTGGTTTGCGTTTTTCTGCAACATCTATGCGTGAGAGAATTTTTATTCGACTCACAACGGCTCCCATGACCATGGTTGGAAAAACATAGACATTATGCAAACGTCCATCAATACGAAACCGCACGATGGATTCTTCACGTTTGGGTTCTAAATGAATATCACTGGCTCGTTGTTCAAAGGCGTATTGTAGCAACCAATCAACAATATTAACGATGTGTTGGTCATCGGCGGTTAAGTCGCCTTTTTCGCCCAATTGTACCAGTTGTTCTAAATTTAACAGCGAGTCAACTTTGCGGCCTTTGTGTTGATTTTGTGCATGCTGTATGGATTTGTTTACACCGTAAAATTCAAACAACAGCCTTTGTATATCAAGCGGATTGGCGTGAACTCGCTTGACTTCGAGGCGTAAAATTCGTTTAAGTTCTTCCACCCAAGTGGTGTCTGTTGGGTTGGCAACGGCAAATGTTACGCTGTCAGGTTTTATGTCTATGGGCAGTATTTTGTGCTTGGTTGCATAGGCTTGTGATACCGATGAAGTCACTTTATTGACGTTGATTTTTGTTGGGTCAATTTTTAAATAGCCCAAATTATTTTGCTTGGCGACAAACTGTGCAATGTATTCGATGGAAAGTGGCTTGCCGTCTTGTAAGTTTTCAAGCTTGTAATCGGACAGGGTGATATACGGATGAACTGAAGAGTTAGTGGATAATTTAGAATTTCGGATAATTCTTTGGGCATCTTCCTTACTAATGATTTCGTGTTTGTATAATTCTTTGGCTATTGGTGCTATTTTGGAATCGAGTCTTTGGCTTTGCATCAGATGATAATTCTTGTGTTTTGTGGTATTTTAGCACTATTTTATGTGAAATAAAAAAAAACCCAAAGATTTGTGCCAAATCTTTGGGTTGGGTGTTTGATACAGAGCGTTGTTTTTATTTTCTGCCGTATCTTTTACGGAATTTATCAACACGTCCGCCTGAATCTGCCATTTTGTGTTTGCCTGTGTAAAAAGGATGAGATTTTGACGAAATCTCAACTTTTACTAGTGGATATTCGTTGCCATCTTCCCACTTAATGGTTTCTTTTGCATGAATGGTTGAGCGTGTCAAGAATTTAAAATCTGATGATAAATCTTGAAAAACAACTTCTTTATAATCTGGATGTATGCCTTGTTTCATAGTGCTATTCCTATAATAGTGTTCTGCCTAATTTCTATTAGACCATAATTTTTTAAAGCAGCGTATTCTAGTACTTTGCCGAGCATATGTAAATGTTTTATTTGTCTTTTTCTGCTTGTTTTTTGATTTTCAGTCCATTAATATCCAAATCCACATCAAAATGCTCCATCAGCTTGCCTAATTGTGACATCAGTAGCTTGCCTTCAATGTTTATGATAACCAGTTCTTGGTCATCATCCAGCGCCAGTATATTCAAACTTTTGAAATATTTTTTGTCCATTTTTGCCAAAACATAGACCAATGAATCGTCCTCTTTAATTTTTGCCAGCATTTCATAGCCGTTAGTTAGTTGTTGCTTGGACAGCTCGGTGAGTTTCTGTTTTATGTCCTTTATGGCTTTTAAGCGTATCGCTCTATTGGGCTGATTTATCTCATAAACTTTTACTTTTATTAATTCTAACGATGAGAGAATTTCTGCAATACCTTGTTCTTCATCTTCTGTGGCTGAGGAGAGCATACCTAACATCAGGGGCCCAAGATTAATTTCCACGCTGGGTTCGGCCCCAACGATAGCAACTATGGCTTCATCTTCGTCTTGTGCATGACCCAACTGAGACAGTGCCAAGAGGCTAAAAAGTACGAATAATGTAAATGATTTCATGGTTTTTTTCCTTTTATAAAGAGGCATAGGAACGAGCCAAAGGTTTAATCAGACCAGGCTTTATGCCTTTATTACTGACTGCGGACAAGGATTTTAAAGAAACGCGGTTGATATAATGCATCGCAATTTGCATTTCTTGTTGTGCGAGTGCAAGTTTTTGCTGTTTGTTATCGGGTTTTGAAAATTGCAACAGAAGTGAAGTTACCAGCACCAATGAGAGGCTCAAAAGAACTAATTTTGGGGCAAACCATGTGCTTTGTCCAAGACCAATTTCGGCGTACAGATTTCTTTTCATACTTTTTGGGCATGTTTTGTTGCCAGCTTGTTTGAAATAGTCGTCTATTTGTGTATCTAAATTTTCAGTTGTTAATTTAGTTTTCATATCGTTTCTCCTCAGTTTAGGAGCGTGTTAATTTTTCTTTCATCATTTGGCGTGCACGTGATAAATAGACTTTGACTTGAGAAAGACTCAAATCAAGCACTTGTGCCAACTGCTGATAACTCAATTGACTCAATTCACGTAACACCAATAAAGACTTATAGGGTTCTTTCAGTTCTTCAATTGCCGTGCTTATTTGCTGTGACAATTCTGTGTTGGCTAATTCATCATAAGCCGATGGTGTATTTTTTTCTTGCATCAAGCTGTAGTGCTGGTATTTAATTTCTTGTTGTCTTCTGCGAATAATATCTAAACAGTGGTTTCTGGCAACTTGATAAAGCCAGGCTTTGCTTTGTTTTTTGCCACTCTCTTGTGCTTGCCATAATTTTACAAAGCTTTCTTGCACCACTTCTTCTGCCTCCAAGCTGTTTTTTAGCATTTGGTAGCAAACTGCATACAAACCATTTTGATTTTTATTTACTTGTAGTCTGAACCAAATGCTCATCTAAGGTTTATTTTCCTATTTTTTTTTACTAAAAACGGCTATGATTTGCTATTGTTACATAATTGGTGAATTTATTTATGAAAATTAGCTTATTTTTCGTTTATCTTAGTGTTGTTTTCCTTTTGTTTGCTTGCGGGAGTCCGCAAACCAAAAAGACCATTGATGCTAAGCCTGAATTAGCCTCAGCTTTGGCACATGAAAATTACGGCAAAGCCTTATCACTGAGAACAAAGGCCAACATGCACAATAATGCTGCTAAAATTGTTAATTTATACTTGAAATTACCTGCGGGTAATAGGGTTGATGTCAATAATGAATTGGAATATTTGCAGCAGTTTTACCCAAGTTTTAGCACCATTCATAAAATTATCTATGACGATATTGCCAAATGGGCAGCTTTGCAGCAGATCTATCAATACGAAATTGCTCCGCCCATTCGTATTTTGCAACGCGATCAATTGTATTTGGCAAAAAGCCGCATAAATTTCCATAAATGCCCAAGTGCCAACTCCAGTTGTGCAAAAAAAGCCCGTGCTACTATTGCCAATCTTATGTCGAATGAAGAAATCGTTACGGTCTTAAAGAGAATGTCATTGAAAGACCCTTGCGTAAATCTAAGCAACGAACTCAAAGGGCAAGCCATAGCCAATCGCTGTTTAAGTAAGAGCAAAGGCAATTTAAAAATTGAACTCTTGCCTGAACCACGTTTCAACACAGACCAATGGTTGCAAGCCATTTCTTCCAACTGAGGGTGATAAAATGAAGCTCATGTTCTTATTACTAGCTTTTTCATTTGAGACTTTTGCTTGTGATGATAAAACCGTTTATGCCGATAAAACTTATCCAGAGGTTCTCATAAAAACCTCAATGGGCGATATTTTGGTCGAACTCGATCGCAACCGAGCCCCAATTACGGTCAATAACTTCTTACAATACGTTAAATCGGGTGCTTTTAAAAAAACTATTTTTCATCGTGTAGAGAAAGGCTTTGTTGTACAAGGTGGCGGTTATGATGGTCACTACAAAAACGTGAAAGAATGCAATAAAATATACAATGAATCAGGCAACGGCTTGAGAAACACGGTTGGAACAATTGCCATGGCACGCTTCGATGACCCGCATTCTGCCACTTCACAATTTTATTTCAACCTCAAAGACTCGCCCAGCTTAGACCCCAACCCTAAAAACTGGGGCTATGCGGTATTTGGTGAAGTCACAGAAGGCATGGATGTTTTAGAGCAAATTGGCAATGTTCGTGTCGGTTTTAGCAAAACACTGAATGCTGAAAACGTACCCAATGAACCCATTACAATAATCGATGTCATTGTACAATAATCCCAAATTCAGATAGAGAAACTAACAGGCTATGAAAACTATAGAATTTAAAAAAACACCAGACGGTTGCATCATTTATGCAACGGGTGAAATAGATTTATCTAACTCACAAGAATTACGCAAAACATTATTAGCCGCATTAAAAACCAATGCCAAAGTCATGGTTGATTTATCGCAAGTACAATACATTGATTCATCAGGTATTGCTTCATTGGTAGAAGGTTTGCAATTTTCAAAGTCCAATAACAAGGAATTTTGCCTGTGCAATCCAAGCAAGCAGGTCAAAGCCATTATGGAATTGGCTCGGCTTGATAAAGTTTTTACCATATTATAAGCTATGAAAGCAGCGATTGAACAAATTGGAGCCAGCATGGTAATGGTCATTGAACGACTTGGTTTTGCCATCCGCTTGTTCTTTGATAGCTTTTATTGGCTCTTTTTTGGACGCAAATACAAACAAAAACTACGTTTATCTCAAGTGGTTGAACAAGTTCGTGTAATCGGCTTTGATGCTTTACCGATTGTTATGGGCTTGGCTTTCGTGGTTGGTGTTATGCTGTCCATTCAGTTGTTGTATGCTTTTTCGGATTTTGGGGCAGAATCGCAAGTTCTTTTGGCTATTGCAAAATCTGTTACACGGGAATTTTCACCCTTAATTATTGGTATTATTATAGCAGGACGTTCTGGTGCGGCACTGGCTGCCAAGATTGGTTCGCAGGTGGTTTCACAAGAAATTGATGCGTTACGTGTTATCGGTGTTGTGCCTGTTCGATATTTGGTATTACCGCCATTGCTGGGCTTGATTATATCCATGCCTTTGCTGATTTTAGCGGCAGATTTTATGGCGATATTGGGTGGTGCATTTTTTAGTATTGATAAACTTGATATGTCTTTGTTTGCCTATTTGCACGAATCTTTTGATGTATTAGTGGTCAATGATATCACCCAAGGATTAGTAAAAAGCGTGGTTTTTGGTATAATCATTGCCTTAGTTGGTGCAACAACGGGATTCAATGTTAAAAATGGAGCCGAAGGCGTCGGTCAAGCCACGACGACTGCCGTGGTTGCCTCAATTGCCACAATTGTTGTTGCCGATATGATTTTTAGTTACTTTCTTACCCAACAAATATGAAAAAACATTTAATACAAGTCAGCAATCTGGTGACACATTATGGTACAAGAAAAATTCTTGACGGCGTCAACTTGAATGTTGAAGAAGGCGAAATTCGTGTCATTATGGGTGGTTCTGGCTCGGGCAAAAGCACCTTGCTGTGGCATATTTTAGGATTGTACCACCCAACTTCTGGTTCAATCAACGTATTGGGCAAGGATTTAAATACCATAAAGTTTCATCAACGCCATGAGTTGTTGCGTAATATTGGTGTTTCTTTTCAAAACGGTGCTTTATTTTCATCCATGACAATTGGCGAAAATGTCGCTTTTCCACTTACGGAATTTACCGACTTGGACGAAAACACCATTCGTATCATTAGCCGCATGAAACTGGAAGTGGTAAATCTTGGCGGCTTTCAAAAACTTATGCCTTCACAACTATCAGGTGGCATGATAAAAAGAGCCGCTTTAGCACGGGCGATAGTTATGGATCCAAAACTACTGTTTTTCGATGAACCTTCTGCTGGTTTAGACCCTGTAGTGGCATCAGAAATAGATGATTTAATCCTGAAATTACGTGATGCAATGGGCATGACTATGGTGGTGGTCACTCACGAACTGGACTCTGCTTTTAAGATTGCCGATAAAATTACGGTTTTAGACAAAGGCAAAAACTTATTAACAGGCACCGTGGCAGAGGTAAAAAGCTCAAAAATTCAACGGGTGCAAGATTTACTTGAAAGACGGGCACGACATGATACCATAGACCCCGAGGAATATCTCAAACGCTTAACACAGGAAAACTACACAATTTCATGAAACGAATTTATAACAATTATTTTTTAGTGGGATTATTTACCTTAGTCATCGGCGGATTAGCTATTTTTGCTCTGTTGCTCATGAGTGGAAAAAATGATGATGCGGACAAATATTTCAGCTATTTCGACAATGTGACAGGTTTAAGTTATGGCAATCCTGTTTATTATGAAGGTTATCGTGTTGGGCAGGTCGAAGACATTATACCCGAAAGTAAAAATGGCAAACTTTTATTCAAAACCGAGTACACACTTATTGATGGTTGGAATGTTCCAAAAGACAGCCAAACAAAAATCCAATCAAGTGGTTTGTTATCAGACATGTCATTAAGTATTTATGCTGGCACTTCTGAGGAATTTATAAAACCAGGTCACGAAATAAAAGGCATCAAAGGCGATGATGTTATGGCAACCGTTACCCAACTCGCCAATGATTTCAGCCTCTTAAATAAAGAAAAAATCACACCCTTATTCGATTTAATTTATGAACGGGTTGATACCATTACTCAATCATTAGAAACTGACATTCCGAAAATACTTGGCTCGGTTGATACCTTGATCAAAGACATGAATGTGCTGGTAAAAGATGCCAATAAATTATTGAGCGAAGGCAATTTGCAAGGCGTTGAGAAAATCCTCGGCAACCTCGAAAGTTTAAGCCAAGACATTGCCAATGCTGGCAACTGGGTAGAAAACACCTTAAATCAAGCCAATGATTTAATTGCATCCGGTAAGAGCTTGGTAGACACTGGCGATAACAAAGTGGGGGCTTTACTGGACTCAGCCATAAAAATGGTCGATGCTTTCTCACTCAAGGCCGAAACCATTGCCAACGAACTAGAAAGTGCCAGCATGAACCTCAATGAAGCCACCGAAATCATTCGCAAGCACCCATCGAGTTTGGTATTTGATAAAAAATCTAAAATTGCGGATGAAGACTTATGAAAAACCTGTTGCTACTAAGTTTACTCACCATTCTGACCGCCTGTTCATCAGGCGGTGGCACCATACCCGATAAAACTTATTACCGTTTTGCCGAGCCACAACAACCTGTGCAACATGCAAGCATTACCAAAATCAATCGGCCAAGTGCATTGGGCATACTTGGCTCCCGCCCAATTGTGGCACAAAATGCCACTGGTGGATTGGTGCAAATGAACCACAATTTATGGCTTGAATCACCCAAAGTATTGTTGCAAAACTATTTAATCAAATACTTTTCACTGACCTCCACGCAACACTCAGGCAATAGCTTAATGGTGGAAATACTGCATTTAGAAAAAAAACAAAACCAAGCCGTAATAGAATTGAAATTCAGCGTGAGCAATCACAACGATGAAATTATTTTCAGCCAATCTTATCGCCAACAAAACTCGATGGAACACAATTCAATTGTTGATTTTGTGCACGCAATTAACCAGTCACTTGCCGTTATAGTCGAAAAATTCCGAAGCGATTTTCCATGATAAACTTAAACAAAAATCTCTGTGACGAATTGAACATAAGCTATTATCAGCTGCGTTCTAAATCGCAACCATCCATAAAAGCACAAGCGAATGTTTTAACCATAAATCCACAAGACAGGCTTTTATTATCCAATATTTTAAAGGCTATCAAGATTGAATTAAACGACGAAATGATTGAAACAATGGAACACGATGTCGTCAAAGTAAAGCTCAATGGTATTGTTTTAATCTTTAATGATGTTAATTTAATAGATTCTGCTACTGAAATTAATCTTGCCAAACTAACAGACATGCACGACAATAAGACGCTAAAAAAAGCCACCTGGCTCAAACTTAAAAACTTGTCCTAAGTCTTCTTTTAGTAAAACAGACAACCATGAATAAATTACGCTATTTTTTTAGGGAAATTAAAAATATTTTTGAATTTTTCCTTATTCCATTCTTAGCCCTATTTTTGCCCCAAAAGATATATTTTTTTCTTTTTAAAAAAATTTGTCGTTACACTTTTTTTTACGGCAAATACAGCCAAAATTCCTATGCCAATGCCAACTACTTGCTCAGCACACTAAAAATTGATGAAACAACATGGAACACTCGTGTAAAACTTCTGTATTTAATGGATATTACCGACCTATGGCTGGCTCGCTTTCGACCCAAAAAAATGCTGAAAACAATTATACGCAGTGGCTCATGGGAAAAATCACAAGGGCATCTTCTGCTTGGCTTGCATTATGGGCCAGGATATATTACCTTGCTCGATTTAAAACAACATGAGCTCGAACCCTATTTTGTATTTGCCCAAGCACAAGTTCCTTTTCACTACCAAAGTAAAGTTGAAAGTTTCTATCGAAAAATTCGCATAAAGCATGTTAATAGCCTATCAGGCAGCATGGCTATTTCCACGGGAGGAGGCTATGAAAAAATTAAAAAAGTTGTCAAGAATAAAGGCGTACCCATCATTTTATATGATGCACCAAGATTTGAGAATAAGACAAATTCTAAGGCGAAAAACACAGTAAATTTTCACCTAACGGTGTTGCAGCGAAAATACCAAGTCGCCAGCGGTTTTATCAATCTTATATGCCAAGAAAAAATACCTTATCAACTGTACAACGTGCAACTGGACTTTGAAACAGGCCATAAAAAAATCAATATTCTGCCACTAAAAAGCACCGCTGATGAGAAGACTTTATTGCCAGAATTATCAAAATATATGCAAACACTCATCACCGACAGCCCCGAACAATGGTTTTTTTGGCGTCAAAGTCCTGATTTATTCTCTCGTTGATTGAGGTAAAGGATAAACCCACACCCCATATAGAGTCGCAAAAAAAAGGCAAGCAATTTCTTAGGTGCAGTGCTTGTGAGTAACTTCTACGTCTAGATTTGAGAACCAGTTCTCAAAAGTTCACAAAAGTTAACAAAATTTTAATATTCTAAATTTGACACTAAGCATCTTTATCTTGATAATGCAAGACTTTAGATGGTGCTTTGAATATTTTAATAATATTTACGGCAGGAAAGAACTTAACAATTGTATCAATTTAATAAATAATATTCCAAATTGTGTATCAAAGATAAATATTAATAGGGATGTAATTTTAAATAAAAATAAAAAGGTAGAGATATGAATAAGAAAATGATATTAAGTCTTGTGTTAGGAGTTACTAGCACAGTTGCTTTTTCAGGAGAGAATCTTGAAGATGCTTTCAGTGAAACTAAATGGAGTGGTCAAATAAGATCATTCTATATTAATCGGAACTGGAGTGGTTCTATTGGCGATGGCATTGTTGACAGAGATGCTCTTGCATTAGGTGGTTACTTGCATATGGAAACAGGTAAATGGAATAGATTGAGTCTAGGGCTTGGCTTTTATACAACCAATGCGATTTATACAGATAGCAATCTGGCAGCTGTAGATGGAACTCTTTTTGGGGAAAACAAGGATTCGTATTCACTACTTGGTGAGGCCTATGTGAAATACAATGGTGATAACTCCTCATTTAAAGCGGGTCGTCAAAAGTTAAAAACACCATTTTTAGGCACAGATGATGCTCGTATGTTGCCTTCGCTTTTTATGGCCTATACTTTTGAATACAGCGGGCTTGAAAATACGTCAATTATTGTTTCGCATGTAAATAAAATGGCAGCAGGCACTTTTTCTAATGCTTATCCTCAAGTTGGCATATCAAATGGCAGTATTACAGCAGGTGGTGCATTATCACTGGCTAGCGGTTATGGCTTAAATAATGAAAGTAATCGCTTTATGAATATTGGTAATTATACCAGCGGACAGTACAATAATGGCCTATATTTGGCTGGGGCAAAATATAAAATGTCCGATGCGGTTACGTTACAAGCATGGGATTATTATGCTACAGATTTATTTAATACACTCTATTTACAAGCAGATTACAAATCAAGCAATGATGGAGGCTTTGCACCATTTGTTTCTGGGCAATATATTGGACAATCCGATGTTGGTAGTAATGATTTAGGCAAAGTTGATAGCAGTTATTTTGCTGTAAAAGCGGGTGCGACTAACGGTACTGTATCTGCTTATCTGGCCTACTCTACGAATGATTCAAATAATAATTCAGCCACCAATGGTGGAGTAATGGCTCCATGGGCAGGAATGCCTGCATTTACGCAAGCTATGGCAACACGCCACCAATTTTTTGCTGACACAGATTCTTTCAAAGTTGGAGGTCGGTATAATTTCAAACCAATGGGAATAAATTTAACGCTTGATTTATATCATGTATCTTTTGATATAGGAAGCGATAATGCATATGTTAATGGTGTTGCTTATACTGCTAAAGAAAGTGGTTTTGATTTTATCTTTAAACCCGAAAGTGTTAAAAATCTTTCGTTACGATTTAGAGCAAACTATGTGAGAGATTTCAAACCTGGCTTAGATTGGGATGAGTATCGTTTTATTCTGAACTATAACTTTTAGATTTTTTAAATAAAGAGTTATACGTATAACTAAAACGAGCACGATATGATGATACCTCTATGAATTTTGGTTAACACTGTTTATAATATTATATCTTATAATGTTGATACATATGGTGTTAACAAATTCCTAATCAAACGTAAAAGGCAAAAATATATGAATAAAATACTAGTTGTTGATGATCAAAATACAGATCGAATGTTGTTGGAAAATATACTCAATGAAAAGGGTTATCGTGTTATTTCAGCTTCGTCAGGTTCTGAATGCCTAAAAAAAGCCGAAAAAGAAATGCCTGATTTAATCTTTTTGGATGTAGTAATGGAAGAAATGGACGGTTTCAAAACCTGTAGATCTCTAACCAGAGGTGATAAAACAAAAGATATTCCCGTAATTATGGTCAGTTCTAATGATCAAAAAGTAGATAAGCTTTGGGCTCATAAACAAGGCGCAAGAGCTTATATCACTAAACCTTTTACTGACACAGATATACTCGAACAATTAAATAAATACACATAATCCCAAATCCCGATATAGAAAATACGATGCTAGCACAAGTCCTTAATGTACCTAGAAAATACATAAAAAGCCTTATCACCAATAAGGTGACTACGGTTTTTATGACTTTCCTATGC
>CAZQMH010000068.1:0-12346 GCA_964594435.1 uncultured Alcanivoracaceae bacterium | reverse complement strand
GGAAGCCATAATTCGCCAGTCTTTACCATATTTTTTAAAGTGAACATTGTTTAGGTGTATTCGGTCTTTCATTGCTGCGATTTTTAGGTCAAACAAAGGGCGGGTCGAGGCTCCCATTAAAACCGGTGCGGTGTAGATGATGAGTTTGTTAATGAGGCGTTGTTGGACAAAACTGCTGGCAAGCGTTGCTCCAGTTTCGACCAATAGTTCGTTAATTTGCTGCTTGCCTAACCATAAAAGTGCCATTTTTAGGTCAATTTTATCTGCCAGAGTTGGCAGCGGTATGACTTCTGTGCCGTTTTGTTCTAATTGTTTAATTTTGGCAAAATTTAAACTCGCGGTCATGATAACTTTGCGACCATGACCTTGCAGTATTTTTGCCTCAAATGGAATGCGAAGATGCGTATCCAAGATAACCCGCATGGGCTGATAGTTATGAAAATCATGCGGTAATTTGCGGTATTTTTTAGCTAACTCTTGGGGGCGAACATTCAGACGACAGTCGTCTTGTAAAACCGTTTCAATCCCCGTGAGAATGGCTTGGCTTCTGGCACGCCAATAGTGCACATCTGCACGGGCTTTTTTGCCTGTTATCCAATAACTTTCACCGTTTTGCATGGCTGTTGCGCCATCTAATGATTGTGCCATTTTTAATCGAACATAAGGGAAACCTGTTCGCATTCGGTGAAAAAAACCGATGTTTAATGCGTGCCCACGAGCATGAAATCTGCCCATTTTAACTTTTATGCCTGCGGACTTTAGCTTTTCAATGCCTTGACCTGAAACTAATGGGTTGGGGTCTAAATTACAGACCACAACTTTTTTAATTTTAGCCGCAATTAAGGCGTCGGCACAGGGTGGGTTTTTACCAAAATGACTGCACGGTTCCAGCGTCACAAAAGCGGTCGCACCTTCGGCAAAATCATCGGCATTATTAAGGGCAAAAACTTCCGCGTGAGGTTGCCCAACACGTTGGTGGTAGCCTTTGCCAACAATATGCCCGCGAGAAACAATAACACAACCAACACGTGGGTTGCAGGTGGTGGTAAACAAGCCCTTTTGTGCTAAATCTAAGGCTTTTTGCATGTAATAACTGTGGTGTTTTGATTCCATCTATTGCCCTATTTGACGAGAATCAGGTGGAAAATTGCCCAAATTCACCTTTCCTTCACAACGATTCCTATTCTCGGACAAACTCCTAGTGAGTATCATCTTCTAAAACTCCGTGTTTAATTGCAAAATGCGCCAATTCTACTAGGTTTTGAACTTTGAGTTTTTCAAAAATTCGGTATTTAAAGGTCGAGACGGTTTTGGGGCTGATAAACAGAGTGTTGGCAATTTCTTTGGGTCTTTTGCCTTGAGATAACAGCATCATGACCTCCATTTCTCGCGGTGTAAGTTCATCAAATGGAGAAGAATCGCCACCTGGCATAAGTGACAATGCCATTTGTTGAGCAATTTGTGTGCCAATGTAGCGTCCTTGAGCATAAACAGCTTTTATGGCATTCTCTAATTCAGTAGCGGCACAGCCTTTGGTCAGGTAGCCGCTGGCTCCTGCTTCTAGTAATTGCACAGGAAAAGGGTTTTCGGCATGAACGGTGAGAATGATAACTTTGGTATCAGGCATGTGGCTGGCAATACGCTTTGTTGCTTCAATGCCACTCATGATTGGCATGTTAACATCCATCAAAATAACATCGGGGCTGTACAGTCGCACCGCTTCAATGGCTTGTTTTCCGTTTTCAGCCTCAGCAATGACCTTTATATCTGGCATTTTTTCAATAATCATCTTTAGACCTGTGCGCACGATTTCATGGTCATCTGCCAAAACGAGAGTTATCATAAGTCACCAAAATTTCTAATAGGCTGATAGTTTAGCATTTTACGGATTTTATTTGTAAATAATACGCATAATTTCATAAAGATGTTAAAATTCGGTTGAAATTATCTATATTAAGAAAACTGGAGTAACCATGTCAGAAGAAAACAGACCCCTGCCTGAGGATTTTTTCTCAGATTGGAAAGAAAGAGAAGCCTTAGCAGAACGCATGATTCCTTTAATCGGGCGTTTGTACCGCAAACAAAATGTATCCCTGTATATGTATGGCAAACGCATGATAAATCAACGGGTTACCGATTTGATGAAGGCTCATCGTTTTGTGCGACAAGTGGAAGGCAATGAATTAAGCCTGTTTGAAACTTTTCCCTTTGTCGAGGCGATTTCGGAACTGGAACTGGGTCCTGCACATATTGATGTGGGCAAAATTGTTTACCGTTATTTACGAGATGGAAGTTCTGAAAATATCCGACGTTATGTCAGAGGGCAGCTTAAAGATTTGATTGGCTCCAATAAAAAGCCTTTGCCACAACCGCAAGATGTGGTTTTGTATGGTTTTGGGCGTATTGGGCGTTTGGTTGCTCGTTTATTGATTGATAAAACAGGTGGTGGAGATGTTTTGGTGTTGCGGGCTATTGTTTTGCGGGATTCAAAACATGCCCATGATATTGAAAAACGAGCCGCTTTACTGCGTAAAGACTCAGTTCATGGCAAATTTAATGGCACAATTCGTGTTTTACATGGGCAAAACAAGATGATTATTAATGGCAATGAAGTGCAACTCATCTATGCCAACTCTCCAGCTGATATTGATTACACAAAATACGGCATTACTAACGCCTTGATTGTGGATAATACTGGTGTATGGAAAGACCGCAAAGGTTTGGGTGCACATTTGCGACCAGGTGCGGCGAAAGTTTTGTTAACGGCTCCTGCCAAAGATGATATTCCAAATATTGTGTATGGCATTAATCATCAAGATATAAAGCAAGATGAAAAAATAATCTGTGCCGCTTCTTGTACCACTAATGCCATTGTGCCCGTATTAAAGTGCATCAATGATGAATTTGGCATTAACAATGGTCACGTTGAAACCATTCATGCTTATACCAATGACCAGAACTTGATTGATAATTTTCATAAAGGTGACCGAAGAGGACGCAGTGCGGCTTTAAATATGGTTCTGACTTCAACAGGGGCAGCAAAAGCGGTGACAAAAGTTTTACCAGAATTAGCAGGAAAACTAACGGGTAACGCCATTCGTGTACCGACACCAAATGTTTCTATGGCCATCTTAAATTTGCAATTAGAAAAAGATACAACGGTGCAAGAGTTAAATGAATTTATTCGCCACAAATCTCTGCATTCTCGTTTGCAACAACAAATTGGTTATACAGTTTCAACCGAAGTGGTGTCTTCGGATTTTGTTGGTACTCGTCAGGCATGTATTGTGGATTCTAAAGCGACGATTGTTAAGGGCAATAGCGTCTTGTTGTATTGTTGGTACGATAATGAATTTGGCTATTCGTGCCAAGTGATGCGATGTTTGGAAAAATTCGCTGGTGTTGATTGGCCTTCTTTTCCTTACTCTAAATAATTCTGATTAACTTATGATAACTGCTAAAAAAGCTGCAAATCCCGTTAAAAGCAATCTCAAAACAGGTCTGGCATTGGCTGGCGGTGGTCCATTGGGCGGTTTTTATGAACTTGGAGCATTATGTGCTTTAAAAGACTGTATTGATGCCTTAAACCTCAATGATTTAGAGGTGTATGTTGGTGTTTCATCGGGTTCTTTTTTGGTTTCTGCACTTGCCAATGGTATCAGTACTGAAGAAATAGCGGATATTTTTGCTTTTAACCACAAAACACAAACACCTTTTAATCCCGATCATTTTTTAAGACCAGCCTATAAACTCTTTTTAAGCAAAGCAGCTGATATTCCATTTGTTGCCTATGATGCTTTATTTGCATGGTTACAAAACCCTTTTCATACGAGTGTGGTCGATATTTTAGAAAAGTTTGGTAGTATTTTGCCCAATGGTGCCTTCAACAATTCCAGCTTGGAAAAGTTCATTGCCCATGTTTTAAACTCGAAACATTCCACCAATGATTTCCGTCAATTGCAAAAAAAGCTGTTTATAGTTGCCTGTGAAATTGATACAGGAAAAATTGCTACTTTTAGCACCGAAGAAAACTCCGATGTGCCTATTTCTAAAGCCGTGCAAGCCTCTTCTGCTTTGCCTGGTTTGTATGCCCCAGTCAATATCAAGGGAAAATTTTATGTTGATGGAGCTCTGCGAAGAACCATGAATGCTTCGGCGGCATTAGACCAAGATGTGCAATTATTATTTGCGGTTAATCCAATTGTGCCATTTGAAAGTGAACAAATTTTGGATGAAAAATCCAAGTTGTTGAAAGCGGGTTTGCCCATGATTTTATCCCAAACTTTCCGCTCAATTATTCAATCCCGCTTAAAATCAGGTCTCGACAAGTACACCACACATTACCCGAAAGCGGATATTATATTGGTCGAACCCAATAACGATGATGAAATGTTATTTAACACCAATTTATTTAGTTATTCCAATCGAGATAAATTATGTGAATACGCTTACCAACAAACGCGCGTGCAAATCCAACAAAAAATTGATGTTATTGCTGATATTTTGCAACGCCATAATTACCAAATTAATGAAGTAAACCTCTACCACAAAGAAAGAACATTAAACGATTTTTTGCAACAAGAAAAACGCGGAAAATCACGTGTGAAAAAACGTTTGGATGAAACCCTCAATAAACTGCAACGAGTTTTAAGTCAATAAAACAACCAGAGAACAAAAATGGCATTAAATTTACCGCATGGCGGCAAGCTTATCAATCTTATTCTTGACGAAGAAAGCTGCAAATTACAGCAACAAGAATCCCTAGCAATGCCCTCTTGGGATTTAAGTGAACGGCAGCTATGTGATATTGAACTGTTGCTCAATGGTGGCTTTTCACCGTTAACAGGTTTTATGAACCAAGCCGATTACCAATCCGTATTAAAAAACATGCGATTGACCGACGGAACGCTTTTTCCCATGCCGATTTGCTTGGATGTGAACGCCGCACTGGCACAAAACAGCACACAAGGCGACAAAATTGCATTACGAGATGCCGAAGGTGTTGTTATTGCCATTTTGACTGTTGAAGATACGTGGAAAATAGATAAAAAAGCCGAAGCATTGGCGGTTTATGCTACTGCGGATGACAAACATCCCGCTGTTAATTATTTAATGCATAAAGCGGGCGAATATTATATTGGTGGAAAACTCGCAGGTTTACAATTGCCGACACACTATGATTATCGCCATCATCGCCACACGCCAGCAGAATTACGCAACAAGTTTAAACGCCTAACATGGAATAAAGTCGTCGCTTTCCAAACCCGTAACCCGATGCACCGTGCTCACCAAGAATTAACTTTTAAAGCAGCAAAGGATGTTGAGGCAAATTTGCTTATCCATCCTGTAGTTGGCATGACTAAACCTGGTGATATTGATCATTTCACTCGGGTCAAATGTTACGAAGCACTTTTGAAGAAATTTCCAAAAAGAACCACAGCTTTGTCTCTTTTGCCGCTAGCCATGCGAATGGGCGGACCTCGTGAGGCTGTTTGGCATGCCATCATCCGTAAAAATTTTGGCTGCTCGCATTTGATTATTGGGCGTGACCATGCAGGACCAGGGCTCGACTCTTTGGGGCAGGCTTTTTATGGCGAATACGAAGCTCAAGAACTTCTGTTACAACATGAGGAAGAAATTGGCATCAAAATGGTTCCCTTTGAAATGATGCTATATTCTGCCGACCGAGCCCAATACATACCAGCTTCACAAGTCAAAGAAGGGGAAAATATTCTAAACATTTCAGGTACGGAATTACGCAGACGTTTGCAACAAGGATTAGATATTCCAGATTGGTTTACTTATCCAAAGGTGGTCGAAATTTTACGCAAAAGCCACCCTCCTCGCAACAAACAGGGCTTCACCATCTTTTTTACGGGTTTATCAGGCTCGGGAAAATCCACTATTGCCAATGCTTTAATGGTGAATCTGATGGAGATGATAGAACGACCTATCAGTTTGTTAGATGGTGATATTGTTCGCAAAAACTTATCCTCAGAACTTGGCTTTTCTAAAGAACACCGCAATTTAAATGTTTTACGCATCGGCTATGTTGCCAGTGAAATCACCAAAAATGGCGGCATTGCTATTTGTGCTCCCATCGCACCGTATGCTCAAACGCGCAAAGAAGTGCGAGAACTGATAGAACCACTTGGTGGTTTTTTGGAAATTCATGTGGCGACCACCGTCAATGTTTGTGAGAAACGTGACCGTAAGGGCTTGTATGCCAAAGCCAGAGCAGGCATCATCAAGGAATTTACAGGCATCAGTGATCCTTATGAAGTACCAGAAAATGCCGAAGTGGTGATAGATACCGAATATTGCAAACCTGCTGAGGCGGCACAAAAAATCATTCTCAAACTTGAGGCGATGGGATTGATTGCTTAAATGACAGTCAGTGATGAAAAAACTGGCGTATTATTGGTCAATTTAGGTTCGCCTGATGCCCCAACGCCTGCGGCACTAAAAAAATATTTAAAACAATTCCTGAGTGATGAACATGTCATTCATACCGATAGGATGCCTCGTTGGCTTTGGTGGTTGTTGCTGCACGCGATAATTTTAAACAGTCGTCCAAGAAAATCAGCGCAACTGTACCAAAAAGTTTGGGATACTTTTGGTAAAGGTTCGCCATTGGTGGCAATTTCACAGAAATTAGTGCAGACGTTACAAGCTAAATTTCACAACAAAAATACAAGCATAGCTCTGGCGATGCGATACGGAAATCCGTCCATAAATACTGCTGTTGCAAATTTGCAAGCACAAGGCGTGACAAAAATTACGGTGTTACCTTTGTTTCCGCAATTTTCTCATACCACCACTTCATCTGTTATGGCGGAAGTTAGGAAAATAAAAAACCTACCAGCTATTCAGTTTATCGAGCATTACCACGACCATCCTGCCTATATTGAAGCCATTAAACAAAGTATTTTAAACTGTTGGGATAATAAGGGTCGAGCACAAAAACTAATATTTTCTTATCATGGATTACCACAAAAATATGTAGATAAAGGTGATATTTACCCAAAACACTGCCAACAAACGACACATTTATTGGCTCAAGCTTTAAATCTTAAGGACGATGAATATTTGCATTGTTACCAATCTCGTTTTGGCAATCAGCGGTGGTTGCAGCCCTATCTGGATGAAACTTTAAAAAAACTCCCACAAAAAGGCATCACAAACGTCGAAATCATTTGCCCAGGTTTTGCTGCCGATTGTTTAGAAACTTTGGAAGAAATTCAACACGAAAATAAGAACTATTTTTTACAAGCAGGAGGCAAAAAATACAGTTACATCCCTGCTTTAAATGCCAGCAATGAACAGCTTAATTGTTTGCTAAAAGTTTTAGCTGAGCATACATGAAGGGATACCGTTGTATTTGGAAATGTATAAAGGTTTCAAAAAAGATTTTCATAAAGACACGATAAGTTTACACCTATTACCCAAATCCCGATAGTAAAACCAAGGTAACAACACATACCGTCATTCCTGCGTAGGCAGGAATCTCTATGGTGAAGGGCTTTATACTTTACCAACCATTGTAATTATTATTTATGAGATTGCCGCCTTCGCGGCAATGACGGTAGGTGCGAGCAGTTACAAACCAAGAAAATATCTTATCACCAGTGAGGTGACTATGAATTTTATTGATTTGCTATGCGTACCAATTGATTGTACTCTAATTCGCGGTTCTATATCGGAATTTGGGTTATCCCTAAATTTATCTCCAAACCCAATGCCAAATTCATGTTTTGAACGGCTTGGGTGGCGGCACCTTTGAGCAGATTGTCGATGCAAACACAGAGGACTAGGTGTTTGCCTTTGGTGCTGAAGCCGCCGATGAGGACATTGTGAGTGTTTTGCACTTGGGTGACTTCGGGGATTTGTTTTGTGACTTTTATCAGTTCAAATTTGTTATAAAAGTTTTGGTAAATTTGTGTTATTTGGGATGCTGTTTTTTCTTGTTTTAAGTTAAGTGAAATCGTCAGATGTATGCCTCTGAAAAATTCGGCGACGTGTGGCATGAGGTTGACTGGATGATTTAACACGCGACTGACTTCGTTTTCGTGGATATGGTCTACCAGTTTATAAGCCATGAGGTTTTCTTTGAGTAATTTTGGGTTGTTTTTGTCGCTGGGCTTGCTGCCCGCACCTGAATAGCCTGAAACTCCAAATATTTGCGGCGTGCCATCAAGTTGCTCAAGGATAGGTAAAATACCCAGTTGCGAGGCGGTGGCATAACAGCCTGGATTGGCAATAAGTTTTTTGCCAAGGATATGCTTTTGGCGGGTTTCGGGTTGCCCATAAGTCCATGTATCATCAAATCTAAAATCTGAGCTTAAGTCGATAATTACACACTTTTTGCTGATTTTAAGCCATAAATCGTGGTTTTTAGCCGCAATATCGTTTGGTAAGGCTAAAAATATGACATCTAAATCTTTTTCGGCTAAGCCTTCAAGTTCATCGGCACAATAACACAAATCTGTATCAGTAAAACCTGTGACTATCTCAGATACTTTTTTACCGTTATATTCACGCGAATAAGCGGCAAGCAATTGTGTATGTGGGTGATTGTCGATAAGTTTTATTAATTCAAACCCAACATAACCTCTGGCTCCAACTAAAGCGACTTTTATCATGATGCTTTCTCCTGCCAGCTATCGGCATAATCAGCACCAACTTGTAAACACTTTAAGGCTGCTGCAATTGTCATGCCCGTGGTAAACACAATCCAGTTGTCTTTTTTGTAACTGCAATCGGCTTGCTTGTAATACCATGCGTTGATTTTATTGTTACTGCGAGAACGCCAATACAATTGCGGATAGACCGACAACATGTGTTGCCAAATGGCTTTACCTAATCCTTGCCCTTGGGCTTGTGGTGTGACGGCAAATTTGTTCAAATAGGCAGTGCCATTATGACCTTCAGTGACTAAGGCGACGGCTTGTCCTGATTCGGAGATAAAGATTGATTTGAGTTTTATTTCATCTAAAAAATCAGCTTTTAATTTTTTGCCGAAGGTGTTTTCGAGCAAGCTGATAAGTTTGAGCTTTACTGTTGAGCCGATGATTTGGTGGTGGTTGATGTTTTCGCCCATACAAATAAACGTGCCTTTGCCTTTGTGGGTGAACAGTTCCTTACCAAGTTCGCTGGCAGCGGTTATGGAGACGCTGAGTTTGCGTGGCATGGGTTTGAGCAGTTGGTAAATTTGTTGGATTTTCAATTTCATGCCTGAATGCAACCACGGTTGTTGCATAAGGTTGTCGTATTGGTTATGCAATTGAATGGCAGAAATCAATTGCTCATTCTCATCCAACATGCCACCAGTTGGGGTGACGAAAATCACTTTGGCAGGTTTGGATTCCCACACCAGTTGACGAATGGCAATATCGGCATTGATATTGAGTACATTACCAGCATCATCGGTGCCAAGACAGCTTAAAACAGGCACTTGTTTGTTTTTGATGGCTTGGTTGATTTCATCCAGTTTGACTTGTTTGATTTGCCCGACATGCCCGTATTTTTCCTTGTCTAAATAATCACAAGAAAAAACATTGTTGAAGATGCTGTTAGTTTTTATGCCGTGTTCTGCCAAAGCGTCCAGCAGTTTTTGATGCACATCTTTGATAACAGGTTGAATCAATGCGATGGTTTTATCATCGGTCACACGCAAGCCATCGAGTTTTTGCACAGGCAGGTTTTGTTTGCTGGTTGCGGCATCAATTTGAGTACCAGCTCCGTGCAGAACGATAGGGATTAATCCCAAATGTGTGATTAATGACAAGGATTGTGCCAACTCCTCAAGTTGCGTAGCAATGACATTGCCTCCGACTTTGACCACGGCAAATTTAACGTGGTTGTTGTTGCTGTATTGATCCAAATAATACTGGGCTTCGGTAGAATGACCGAGTTGTAACAGCACTTGTTTAATTAAATTTTGTTTAGCTTGCATGAATAATTCCTTGATAAATTGTGTGGATTTTTTGCAGTTGAGAAAGTGCAACCCATTCGTCAATGGTATGAGCTTGTTTGATGTCACCAGGCCCCAGAACAATGGCAGGGAAACCCGCTTGTGAAAAAAGAGCGGCTTCTGTCCAAAAATCAACAGGATTAGCAACTTCAATTGCCTGTTTTGAGCAAAACGCAAGACTGGCTTTATCGTTTTGACCATCGGCAGGCAAGGGTGGTGCCATCATGCCAGCTCTGAATTTGGCATTTTTATCAAACACTTGCATGTTTTCAAAGATCTCCTTTGATGAAACGCCTGATGGAACGCGTGCACTAAAATCCAGATTGACTTTTTCAGCTATCATATTATTTTTTTCGCCACCTTTGATAACACCAACATTAAAACAAATGCCTGCTGGATTATCTTCTTTGACGAAACTTCCTGCATAACATAAAGCTTGAAACAACCATTTATTGGCTTTATGTATAGCGTTTTCTGCTAAAGCAATCGCCATAGATGAATGCCCGCACACACCACTAAACTCGATATAAGTCGATAAATAGCCACGGTGTGAAACCACCGCTTTGCTTTGTGTGGGTTCGGCAATAATGATTTGTTGGTATTGCGATAAGTCGTTGTTGTCGATAAAACTCTGTACACAACAACCATTGGCTCCTTCTTCATCTGAGGTAAACACCACTGCCATGTCATTGGCTGATTCTGCCAAAAGCATCAGAATTGCGGCCGCTCCTTTGATGTCACAACTGCCACGACCATAAGCTTTATCATTGTCAATTGTCAACTTAAAAGGGTCGTAATGCCAATGCTCAATGGTGCTTGCCGTCACAGGAACGGTATCTAAATGCACATTAAATAACACACTTGGCGTGCCTTTTTTGGCATAAAAAATTACATGCCCATCGCCAAGGTCGGTTATTTCAACCTTAAACCCAGAGGTTTCAAAATGATTTGTAAGATGCCTATACAATTCATCCTCTTGGCAAATCTTGCGAGGCGGATTTTGTGTGTCTTGTTGGATGAGGAAATCTAAGTTATTGAGTATGCTTTTTAGTGTTTTGTTTGTTTTTTTCATGGTTGATTCCCTAGCATATGCATAATGAGTCGAATTAATGTTTCTTTTTGTTTTGGATCTGACTCAGCTACCAACAAAGTTAATGCTGCTAGTCCTGTATCGTTGATAATTGGTTCGCCTTTTGCGTTTAACAATCGATTGTTGCGGCTTAAAAAATCAACAAATAAAAATGCACCGCTGCGTTTATTGCCATCAGAGAAAGGGTGGTTTTTCACAATAAAATACAGTAAATGAGCGGCTTTGCTTTCAATTGTTGGGTAGGCAGGCTCGCCAAATACCGTTTGTTCTAAATTACCAAAGATGCCATCTAAGCCTTCTGCACGGGGTTGTGCAAATAATACTGTAGCCTCACCTCGGTTGATTAATGAATTTTTTAATTCACTCAATAATTGCATGGCACTTTTGCTGGTGATTAACTTACCGCCTGATTCTCCTCTTGGTTCATCTAACAACCCTTCGTCATAACGCTGTAACCATAAAAAAGTTTGGGTGTATCGTGTTACTATTTCGGTTAGACCTCTGCCTGCTTCTAGGGTTAGTTCTGGTGATTTAGCCGTTTTCTCTATGAGCTTTAAGGCTTGATGCAATGCTTTGGAATTTTGTTCAAAGCGTTGTTGGTTAAGAGAGTAGCCTTGGGCAAGAATTTCTTTTAAGCGTTGAGTTGCCCAAATACGGAACTGAGTACCTTTTTTCGAATTAACACGATAACCAACTGAAATAATGGCATCGAGGTTATAGAGTTTTATCTGGCGGTTAACCTTGCGATTTCCTTCTTGTTGAACTACCGAGGAATCCTCGGTAGTTGCATTTTTTATAAGTTCTTTTTCCTTATAAATGTTTTTTAAATGCAATCCTATTGTATCGCTGTCTTTATCGAACAATACTGACATTTGTTTTTGGGAAAGCCAGAAGGACTCTTGGTTAAAATTTAATTCAACTCGTGTTTGCCCATCACTGCTTTGGTATATTTCTATTTGGTTTGTATTCTTCATAATAGTTGTATTATACAGTTTTTATCCTCTTCTGACCTTATTAACCAAGGTTGAGGCTTGTCCAGCAAGCTTAATAAATCCAACGGCATCAGCAGGTGACCAAGCACAGGATTGAGCGTAAACTGAACCTTTATCTTGCACGATATAATCCGATTCTATCGCTGTTGCTAATAAATTGCCGCCTTGACTGTACAATGTTACCGTGCCTGTCACGTGCGATTGCGAGCTTTTGAGGTAGGCTTCTAAGTCGGTTTTGTGCAGGTCGTGGAAATAACCGTTGTAAACCAACTCAGCCCAGCGATTATCAAA
>CAZQMH010000067.1:0-12356 GCA_964594435.1 uncultured Alcanivoracaceae bacterium | reverse complement strand
ACAAATCCAGCTTTTCTGTAATAGATTATCTATTCTCGGACAAGCTCCTAGGTGCATTAAGGACTTGTGCTAGCATCGTATTTTCACTATCTGGATTTGGGTATAACATAATATTAACAATCTACGAGAGAAGAACAAACCATGAAAAAAAATTTACTATCGCTTGCCATTGGCATAATTTCAACAGCTGCACTCATTAAATACCTGACTATTCCTGCTAATTCACTGCTAGTTGCAGGAGCCGTTATACTGGTTATTTCCTTAATAATGATGATGTTAAACAATCAAAACAGCCAAAACAATCACAACTTGCAAAGCGAACAACACACCACCCAAAGCACGACAACAGAACAAGCCAACCACTATTCCACCAATCCTGTCATTGAAGATAGCGTCAATGGCACGGTCAAATGGTTCAACAAAACCAAAGGCTTTGGCTTTATCACCCAAGAAAATGGCGAAGATGTCTTTGTCCACCAAACCTCTATAGCTTTTAGACCCAATGTTTTACGTGAAGGACAAGAAGTCACATTAAGTATTGTTATGGATAAAAAAGGTCCGCAAGCCGAAAATGTCAGAAAAAGAGCCTAAAAACTAGAGCCATAACATAAAAGAGGAGCACAAATAAATGAAAATATTAGCGACCAACGTCTATGTTGGACCCAACTTATACGCCCATTTTCCGGTCATTCGGCAACAACTCGATTTAGGAATACTAGAAGAGTGGCCGACAGCAAAAATTGGTAACGCCTTTATTGATGGCTTAATTGAAAAGTTACCCGGACTGCACGAACACGGTTGTTCCTATGGTGTTGAGGGTGGATTTATCCGTCGCTTGCGAGAAGACGGGGGAACTTGGATGGGGCATGTGCTTGAACACACCATATTAGAATTGCAAAATATGGCTGGTTCGGATGTTACTTTTGGCAAAACTCGTTCCATTGCTGGCAAAAAAGCCTGTTATAACATGGTTTTTCAGTACAAACAACGCGATGTTGGTTTAGAAGCTGCACGTATTGCTCGGCAACTTTTGTACTCCTTAATGCCCAGCGAGCTACAGCTGCAATTACAAGATTTTATCGATAGAGATTTTGATTTTGAAGAGGAAAAAACAGCTTTTATCCGCTTTGCTCAACGCAAAGAGCTCGGCCCTTCGACTGCATCAATTGTCAAAGCCGCTGAAGAACGCGACATTCCTTGGTTGCGGCTCAACGAATATTCTTTGGTACAATTTGGTCATGGAAAATACCAACAACGCATTCAAGCGACAATCACCTCAAAAACAACACATATTGCGGTAGAAATCTCTTGCGACAAAGAAGACACTCATAGCTTATTGAAAGATTTAGGACTGCCATTACCCAAACAAGAGTTGGTATATTCTGAACGGCAAGCGGTCAAAATGGCAAGACGCATGGGTTATCCCGTTGTGGTCAAACCATTGGACGCTAATCATGGTCGTGGCATCACAATTGACATAACCCAAGACAATGAAGTCGAGTCCGCCTTCAGATTTGCCCGTGAAAAAGGCACTTCTCGTGGCATTTTGATAGAATCGATGATTAAAGGCTATGACCACCGTATGCTGGTGGTCAATGGCGAACTGGTAGCGGTTGCTAAACGTGTACCAGGACATGTGGTTGGTGATGGTAAAAACACCATTAAGCAACTGGTAGATATTGTTAATTCTGATCCTCGTCGTGGTGTTGGGCATGAAAAAGTTTTAACCAATTTGGAGTTTGACAGACAAGCCAAGTTATTAATTGAACAGGCAGGGCACACCCAAGAAACCATTTTGCCTAAAGATGAAGTTTTCTTTTTGCGTTCAACCGCTAATTTATCAACCGGTGGAACCGCCATAGATGTTACCGATGAAGTCCATCCTGACAACAAAGCTATGGCAATTCGAGCCGTTATGTCGGTTGGTTTGGATGTTGGTGGTGTGGATTTTCTTTCACAAGATATATCCAAATCCTACAAAGATATTGGCGGAGCCATCTGTGAAGTCAACGCCGCACCAGGTTTTAGAATGCACGTTTCGCCATCTGAAGGCAAACCACGTGATGTTGCTGGCAAGGTTATGGACATGTTATTTCCTGAAGGCACACCCAGTCGCATACCGATTGCTGCCATTACGGGCACAAATGGTAAAACCACCACTTCACGCATGTTGTCACATATATTAAAAAGCTGCGGTCATGTGGTCGGCAATACTGCCACCGAAGGGGTTTATATTGATGGTCGCTTAACGGTAAAAGGCGACATGACAGGACCAATGGCATCGCATATTGTTTTACGTGACCCAACAGTTGACGTTGCCGTGTTAGAAACAGCTCGTGGCGGCATTGTTCGAGCAGGACTCGGTTACAAATCCACCAATGTTTCGGCTTGTTTAAACATATCTTCGGATCATCTTGGCATTCGTGGTATAGATACTTTAGAACAACTAGCAGAAGCCAAACGAGTTGTGGTAGAAGTCGCAAAAGATGTTGCTGTTCTTAATGCCGATGACCAACTTTGTCTTGAGATGGCAGACCACACACAAGCCGACAAAGTGTGTTATGTCACCATGAATCCTGGACATTTATTGGTAAAAGAACACATCAAACATGGTGGCATGGCTTTTGTGTTGGAACAAGGCATCAATGGTGACATGATAACTATTTATGATAACGGCAGCCATATTCCTTTGTTGTGGACTCATTTAATTCCAGCAACCATTGAAGGTAAAGCGACGCATAATGTACAAAATGCTATGTTTGCCGCCGCCCTCGCCTACTCGATGAACACCGAGCTGGAAGAAATCAAACATGGCTTGCGTACTTTTGATGCCACTTTCTTCCAAGCACCTGGTCGCATGAACCAATACGACGAACATCCTTACAAAGTCATTCTCGATTACGGTCATAACCAAGCCGCCATAAAAGTCGTGTGCCAGACCATTGATCGTTTTGAAGTTCACGGTGAAAAAACTGTCGTACTGGCAGCACCTGGTGATAGACGTGATGAAGACATTAAAGCCATTGCCAGCGAAGCCGCTGGACATTTTGACAACTACATCCTCAAGGCGGATGACAACCGTCGTGGGCGTGATGACCGAGAAGTTCCCTTGATGCTAGAAGAACAATTGCTGCAATCGGGTGTCGCCGCAGACAAAATAACGATTATTGCCGATGAAATGCAAGCAGTAGAACACGCACTTGCTCATGCCAAAGACGATGATTTGGTATTAATTTTTGGTGATGACATTACCCGTTGTTGGAAACAAATCATTCACTACAACCCTGAAAACCAAAAAAGTACGGAGTCCACATCTGAAAATATCGTTTCCAATGTTATCTTAGATGAGGAAAACAACGACTTGGAATCCATGCAACTGATAAAAGATGAACGCGGTGTTCGTTTGGCACGCATTGAAGAAGACAGCGATTGAACAAAAAGGTAACAAAAAGGTTAACAAATGCCGATAAGCAGCAATACTATTTTATCGGCATTTATCACAATCAGTTCTCAAAACCATGAGCAAATATCAAATCAGGACTCATCCCTACACTGAAAGTTGACACATAATCATCATCTACAGGGTTAGCAAAACCATCGCCATTGCCATCAAAATGGTTGCCATCATCTTCATCATGTACCCAAAATGCAGAAACCGTCACCGTGCAAACATCACCATTAATAAAGTCATTAAAGTTTATATCAGCTACCACCACCCCATCGGTGTCAATTTGTGGATAAGATTGCACTCCACTTAAACTACAATCAATTATAATTGAGTTATCAGTTAAAGGCGAGGCACTATCCAAGGCTAATGAAACCGACTCATCAAAAGTAATGACGACATTTGAGTTAGGCGCAACATTTGTAGCATTATTTGCAGGAAATATTGATACAACAGTAGGCGGTGTACCAATCCCTTTGAATCCGCTAACATTGTCTATAGAACGAGCACAAGCAGCCGAGCTGACTAACAAAAGCACGACTTGAGTGAGCATTTTATTGATTTTTTTATTAAAAAAAATCATCAACACTATCCTCATAGCAAAACAAGAAGGCTTATTATTGGGTTTTCATCCTAACAATTTCTGAGACATGGTTAACATTTATTTGAAAAAAACATATTACCCAATTCTTTTAGCATTCAAAATCACTAGCAAAGAGCTCAAAGACATACCAATCGCAGCCATCCAAGGCGTTAAATAGCCCATCATGGCAAAAGGAACAACCGATAAATTGTAAAATAATGACCAAAGAATATTTTGTTTGATGATGGTATTGGTTTTTTTACTCATAGCCAACAAGTCAAGCAGGCTTTGCAAAGAGTTACCCATAATAATAAAATCTGATGCGGCTCGTGCCAACTGTGTTCCCTGATTAAAGCTGACGGAAACATCTGATTGTGCTAATACGGGAGCATCATTCACACCATCACCAAGCATAACCGTCAATTCGTGCTGTTGTTGCATCGCAATAATACGATTAATCTTGTCTTTTGGTTGCATTTGACCTGCAAAATTTTCGATGCCTAATTCTTTTGCTACTTGGGCTACAAGCTGAGGCTTATCTCCACTCATAATAAAAGTTTGGTACGAATTTTGTTTCAAGAAGTCTATCACCTCATGACTGTGAGGACGAAGCGGGTTATCTAACTCAAAAATACCTAGCAGTTTTTTATTCTGGCATAAAAACAGTTGGTTGGCTGAACTTGTGCCCAATAAATCAGTTTTTACTTGGCAAAATTCCTGACTGCCAATTTGCCAAAATTCTTTACCAATTTCTGCTTGTATGCCTTGATTTGTTATTTCTTTGAAATTTTCAATACCAATTTTTTCATCAAAGAAGTCATGAAATGCTGATGCCAACGGATGGGAAGAGCCCTGCTCTAGTGCTGCGGCTATTTTGAATAATTCTGCATCATCTTTTTGGCTGAAATTTTGTAGTCCAAGAATTGACATTGTTGGTTGGGTTAAGGTTCCAGTTTTATCAAAAAACCAGTTTTTAATTTTATGCACATGGGTAATGGCATCCAAATTGTTGACCAAAATTCCTTTTTTTAACAACTTAACACTGGCAACAGTCAAAGCAGCAGGTGTTGCCAGCGATAAAGCACAAGGACAGCTCGCCACCAATACTGCCAATACTGTTGGCATAACTTTCGTCATATCATGCAGCGCATAATAACAAGCAGTCGCCAACGACAAAAGCAAAACAATTGCCACAAACCAACTGGCAACCTTATCGACTATTTGTAAGGTTTTGGGTTTTTGCAATTGGGCTGTTTCGAGTAATTGTGCCAAACTTGCCAGAATTGTCTGTTCGCCAATGGCAAGAGATTTTATCTGAATCTCACCCGTTTCAACCACCGAACCTGCCATAACTTTTTGTTGCACTTGGCGTTTTATGGGTTTTTGCTCACCGGTAATCATCGACTCATTAATTTGAGCTTCACCTTGAGTAATAATGCCATCAATGGCAATGGTTTGCCCTGATTTTACCAGCAGAATATCGCCCTTTTGTACCTGACTTAATGGCACAACAGCATAGTCGTTGTTTTTCCATACGCAAACACTGGCAGGAATCATACCGGCTAGAGCTTCATTGGCACTCATACCCTGATGCCGCACCGTCATTTCCACATAACGTCCAACCAATAGAAAAAACACAAACATGACCATAGAATCAAAATAAACGGTGTGCGAATTATGGCTCAAAACATTATAAACACTCACACCATAGGCGAGAGTCAATGACAAAGCAATGGGTACATCCATCCCTAAATGCTTGTTGCTTAAATCTCGAAAAGCATTGCGTAAAAATATTTTGCCCGAATAAAAATAAACCGCCGTTGCCACAAACAGACTCATCAAGGCAAAAAAACGATACATTTCAGGAGCAATTGTACCCGATTCCACACTGTACATTGGCACACTTAAGGTCATAATAAACATCATGGCAAAACCCGCAACCACTATTCTTTTTAATGCATTCTTGCGTTCCGATGTTTCTGAATTTGTTGCATCTTTGGTATGAGTTAAGGTTGGATAATAACCCAAATGATTGATAGCGGATAAAATCTGGCTTAATTTTATGATTTTGGCATCAAAAATAATTTGCACAATCTTGGTCAGGCTATTTAACCGAACTTGCACCACTCCGTGCAATTGCTTTAAATGCTTATCAATCAACCAGCCACAAGCACTGCAATACATGCCTTCTAAACGAACGGTAACACGGCTTTTATTTGTAGCGACTTGTTTGGTGTAGGTTTTGAAGTTAACTTCTTGATCATAATGCAACCACTTTTCATCAACAATTTCCATCTGAGTGGCGGGCAGAGAATCTCCTCGATAATCATAAAACTCACAATAATCTTGGGCTATAAATTCCGCTACCGCCTTGCAACCATAACAACACATGGCGTGTTTTTCACCCTTTATTTCGGCATAAATTTCCACACCACTTGGGATAAGTTCATGGCAGTGAAAACAATGACCACGATTCATGAGGTTTGGGTGATAAGGCTTTTTATGAATTTTCTAGGGACATTAAGGACTTGTGCTATCATCGTATTTTCACTATCGGGGTTTGGGTTTTACATGAAGGTCGGATTAACATGAAACAAGCGTTCAACATCATTGATATTACGCTTATCAGCCACAAACAAAATCACATGATCTTCGTGCTCAATCAAAACATCGCGATGAGCAATGATGACCTTTTTGCCACGAATAATGCCGCCTATTGTCGTTCCTGGAGGTAAGTTGATGTCCTTGAGCTCTTTACCAATGACTTTGGAAGTACTGGAATCACCATGCACAACCACTTCAATGGCTTCGGCCGCACCATTTCGCAAAGAATGAATTCTTGCCATATTGCCTTTTCTGACATGCACCAACAAACCACCAATGGTAATATGCTGTGGAGAAATAGCAATATCAATTTGATCACGCTCAAGCAACTGAGCATAGTTGTGTTTATTAATTAAGGTTAAAACCTTATCCGCTCCCATCTTTTTCGCCATCAACGCCGAAAGCAAGTTGGTTTGGTCATCATTAGTAATTGCACAAAATATATCGCATTGATCAATATTTTCTTCAAACAGAATTTCCTCTGATGTACAATCACCTTTTATTACTAAGGCTTTGGTTAGTTCTTCAGCGATAAAACGTGCTCTTTTTTTATTGCCTTCAATCACTTTTATCGAGTGATTTTCTTCTAACATTTTAGCCAAAGCAAAACCAATATTCCCGCCTCCAGCTAAAATAACCTTCTTCATCGGTTTATCGGTATGCCGTAAAATTTTCATCACCGACTTGATGTCTTTTTTAGCAGCAAAAAAGAAAACCATATCATTAATCTTTATAACCGTATCACCATCGGGCGAGATTGGCTTATTGTCTCGAAATATAGCTGCCACCCGAGCATCGACATTCTCAGGCATATAATTATGAATTTCTCGCAACTGATGCCCAATTAAGGGGCCCTCTTTATCCGCAACAATAGCCACTAACTGAGCCAATCCGTGAGCAAAATCCATCACTTGTAAAGCACCAGGATAATCAATTAAACGACGAATATGTTCCGTCACCAGACGTTCAGGACTGATAAAAACATCTATCGGCAAATGGTCATCTTGAAACAATTCGGGATAATCCAAATATTCCGATTGCCGCACACGAGCAATCTTCAATGGCGTATGAAAAATACTGTGGCATACTTGACAAGCCACCATATTAATTTCATCGCTATTGGTCAAGGCAACGACCATATCAGCATCCGCCGCTCCTGCTCGTGCCAACACCCCTGGATGCGAAGCATTGCCGTGAATGCCACGCAAATCCAAACGATTTTGCATATCTACAAGTTTTTCCAAATCGGTATCAACAACCGTAATGTCATTTCTTTCTTTGGATAAATGTTCGGCAATAGTCGAACCGACCTGTCCTGCACCTAGCACTAGAATTTTCATGTTTTATTGATGTCTTTTGGGTTGATGTTGAGGGTTTTTAATTTTCGATAAAGGTGTGTTCGCTCCATTCCTGCGGTTTTGGCAAGTTCACCCACTCGACCACCACAGGCCTTTAGTTGGTGCAATAAATAGTCTTTTTCAAAAGCCTCTCGTGCTTCTCGTAATGGCAAATCGTACCAATCTATCCTAGGCACAAGATTGGTACCCTCTTGAGCTTCTGTTTTTTGCAATAATTGCTCCACTTCTTCTAAAGCAATTTCACCCGTACCACCTGACAGTAATAATTGTCGAACTGTATTTTTCAATTCCTGAATATTGTTTTTCCATTCATGGTTTCTCAGGTGATTTTGACCCGCAAAAGACATTTTACGATAAGGCGTTTGTTCTAAATCTGGCAAAGTATTAATGTAATAGTTAAGCAGCTCGGGAACATCTTCTTGCCTTTGTTGTAACGTTGGCAAATACAATTTTACCTCTGCTAATAGTTCGTATAATTCAGCAGAAAACTTGCCTTTATTGACTAAAAATGCCAAATCATTCTTGCTCAAAGCGATAACTTGGCACAACAACTGCTGCACTACATTTTGACCAAACACCGTAAATTGCTTATGCTTTAAGAAAGACAACAAACAATTTTGCTGTTGAGCATGCAAACAATCAATATTACTGATAATCAAAGTGCCGTTTTTTGCTCGATCAAAAACACCTTGAAGTTTGGTGAATGCTTGCACAAAATCATCATCAGCGGTCTGCCCGTCAAACAAAACATAAGGTTGCCCATCGCCATGTCTTTTGTGATGAACCAATAAGGCAGTGGTGTATTTGCCCGTGCCACTCTCTCCTTCTATGACTATATGGTTGCGGGTTTTATAGATTTTCTCAAGTGCTCGTTTTATGCTATTTATGGCGGGTGAATTACCAATTGGTTCAACAATAAGTGCAGAATTTTGGGCAATCGTTTCTTCTTCTATTTCACTTTGAGCCAAAGTATCGGCGACTGTTTGCAACAACTTAGCCAATGACAAAGGTTTTTCAATAAAATCTTTTGCTCCCAAACGCGTTGCCTCAACCGCAGTTTCTACCGTTCCATGACCTGACATCATAACAATTGGTGCCGTAACCATTTTGTTATCGGTCCACATTTTTAACAAACTGATGCCATCAATATCAGGCATCCAAATATCCAGCAAAATAAGATTAGGATGGTGCCTACTGATTTGTTGATTGGCCTCATCACCATTGCCAGCGGTAGCAACGGAATAGCCTTCATCCGCTAAAATATCTGAAATTAAATTTCGGATATCAGGTTCATCATCAACAATTAAGATATGTTCCATGATTATTTTGGGCTACGTGGAAAACTAGGAAATTGTGAAATATTTTCACCGCTTTTAATATCGCGAATCTTACAAGATTGCTTCTCTTTTACCTCTTCAATACGGATAATGCTTTGTACTGGCAGATGCAAAATATTGACATTGGCAAATTCATCCCGAATTTTGTCCTCAGCAGGGTCAATAACAATCCGTTGCTTGTTATCAAAAACCAACTCAGCAACACAAATAAAACCGTAAATATCACTCGAAAAAACATCCCTAGCGTACAACTCATACACCTTGGAGCGATTAAAAAAGATAATTTTATATAAAATAGATTCATTCATGCGGTTATTGTAACGCTAACACCACCTACATTAATAGAAAAATATTTAAAAAACACAGATAACCAAAAACCCGATACAAAAGATACTTAAATTAAATGAGTATTTCTCTATCGGGTTTTGAATAGTGGTTTTTGGATTAAATGAGAAACTAAGTTTCTTGTCCTTCGACCAAAAGTTTAAAGCTGGCATTGACATCCGCATGGAAGGATAATTCAATTTCCACTTCACCAACTTCACGAATTGGACCATCTGGCATAAGCACTTCAATCTTATCCACAGGAAAACCGTTTGCAGTTAATTTCTCTGCTATTTCACGTGGTCCAATTGAACCATATAACTTGCCTTCTGGAGAAGCATTTGAAGCAATGCTTATTTCCAAACCTTCAATGGATTCACTGCGAGCATTGGCGGCTGCTAATGAATCTTTTTCTTTAGCAATCAACTCACCCTTACGCTCTTCAAACAATTTAATATTGGCTTGTGTCGCCATAGAGGCTTTGCCTTGAGGGATAAGAAAGTTGCGTGCAAAACCAGGTTTTACGTTGACGACTTCGCCTAAATCACCAAGATTTTGTACTCTTTGTAATAATATAACTTGCATACAATATCTCCTTAATAATGTTGGTCACAGTAGGGCAACAATGCAATATAACGTGCACGTTTGATAGCTGTGGTCAGTTGTCTTTGGTATTTGGCTTTAGTGCCTGTGATACGACTAGGAATAATTTTACCCGTTTCACCGACGTTTTGCTTTAAAGTTTCTAAGTCTTTGTAGTCAATACTGGTGACGCCTTCGGCGGTAAATTTACAAAACCGTTTGCGGTTGTTTTGTCTTCTTCTTTGTTGCATTATTCTTCTTCTCCCGCAGCAGCTACTTTAGCGACAGCTTCTGCTTTTTTCTCTACCGGCTTCTTATCGTCTTTTTTGATAAGTTGTGACTCTTGTGTAACCGCATGTTTTTGTTTGATAACCATGTGGCGTAAAACCGCATCATTAAATCTAAATGCTTCAAGAATTTCGTCTAAAGGTCCGATATTACATTCAATATTCATTAAATAGTAATGGGCTTTGTGAAGTCTTTGAATTGGGTATGCCAATTGACGACGGCCCCAATCTTCTGAACGATGAACTGTACCACCGTCTTTTTCTACCATACCACGGTATCTTTCAACCATAGCTGGAACTTGTTCGCTTTGATCTGGATGAATCAAAAAAACAATTTCATAATGTCTCATTATTGTCTCCTTCTGGATTAAAAAAGCCACCTAACAAAAAGGTTAGTGCAGCAAGGATTTCGACTCAAAAAATGAATCGAGGGCGGATTATAACGAAATTTAAGTTTAAATCAATAAGTTATCCATGTTTTAAACAATATTTTACTATTAATTTATATTTTTATTGTTTTAGTAGTATCCAATGCTAGAATGTTGCTTTTTCACATTCATTCACTATGCCAAAAAATACACTTTATCTGGTCGATGGTTCTGCCTATTTGTACCGTGCTTATTTCGTTCCTGCTTTGCAACGCTTATCCAATGAAAAAGGTGAACCAACGGGCATGATTTATGGTGTCATCAACATGATAAACCGCATGTTAAGTGAATACCATCCCAAACACATGGCTGTCGTATTCGATGCTCCAGGCAAAACTTTTCGTCACGACATGTATGACCAATACAAAGCCACACGACCACCCATGCCCGATGATTTACGTTCACAGATTCAACCAACCAAAGACATTATCAAGGCTCTTGGCATACCGCTGATAGAAATCAAAGGCGTAGAAGCCGATGATGTAATGGGAACGCTGGGAGTGATGGCAACTAAGGCAGGATTTGACACGGTTATTTCTACAGGTGATAAAGATTTGGCTCAATTGGTTGATGACAATGTTATGCTGATAGACACCATGCGTAACACCAAGCTTGATTATGCTGGTGTGCTAGATAAATTTGGCGTCAAACCTGAACAAATTATAGATTATTTAACGTTAATCGGTGACAAATCCGATAATATCCCAGGCGTCAACAAGGTCGGGCCCAAAACCGCAGCAAAGTGGTTGGCAGAATATGGTAGCTTGGATAATATCATCGCAAATGCTGATAAATTTAAAGGCAAAGTTGGGCAATACTTGCGTGATGCCATCGACTCAAAACAAGTCGATTTATCAAAACAACTGGTCACCATTGACACCGCCTTAGAACTGGATTGTACCATTGAAAAACTAACCATTGCCGATGAAAACATTGACCAATTAAACCGCTTATCGCAACAATGCAATATTAAATCGTTACAAAGAAGTGGGCAAAGTGAAATGTTTGCTTCAGATAACGAACAACCACAAAAAGAAAAAAAACACTACAGCTGTATTCGGGATTTAGCGACCTTAAAAACGTGGCTCAAAAATATACAACAAGCCAAAACCGTTGCTTTTGATTTAGAAACCAGCTCATTGGATGCCATGCAAGCGGAAATTATTGGCATGTCTTTCGCCTATGACACCGACAATGCAGCGTATATTCCCATCGCTCATACCGAAGAAAGTTTGATTAATAAAAACCAACTTGTCGATGGGCAACTAGACTTGCAACAAGTTTTGGCATTGGTCATCCCTGTTATCAATAATCCTGAAATAACCCTTATCGGGCAACATTTCAAATACGACATGAATGTTTTATCCAATTATGGCATCGAAATAACCAACCTCAAACACGATTCTCT
>CAZQMH010000066.1:9106-12362 GCA_964594435.1 uncultured Alcanivoracaceae bacterium | reverse complement strand
TATGATTTATAGGTAAATTATCCACAAATTAAAGGATTCCACAGATTTTAAGGCAAGGGGTTCTGTCGCTTGACTTGCGAATTTGGTGTCAAGCGCTGAATTTTTTTTGATTGGCTTCTGTGCTTATGAGCTATTTTCTTGCGGTTTGGGCAGGCCTTTTATGTATTTTTGTATGAGTGTTTTGCAGTATTGTTCCATTTTTTCGATGGAGTGTGGCGCTATCAAGGTGTATCCGCTAAGCTGATTAAGTCTTATCTTGCTGTTATCATTATGACTTACTCAAATTTTGGTTTATTTTAAATTTTTATTTTGGCTTTTGGCTTTGTCAGTTTATATTGCGTGTCCCAAAGTATTGAGCTAAATCTTTAAAGCGCTTGCCGTGTTCTTTTTCTTGAGCAGCTGTTTCTTCAAATATTTTGGAAATCTGTACCAAACCTTCCTTTTTTGCGGCACTGGCAAAATAGGTGTATCGCATTCGTGCTTGTGATTCGCCTGCAAATGCTTTCATGAGGTTGATTTCTGTTTGGGTGCCTTTTATACTTTTAGTCATGAGTTATGCTCTTCGTTATTGCTGTTGTTTTACGTGCGTGATTGGGCTGGTAACGAAAGTGCCCAACAATTTCATAGTCAAAAAGCATGTCTTCCATTTGCGGTCCCAATCCAATATTGTGGATTATTTGCATGCGATTGTTGTTGGTTTTTGCTGGTTCATCACTGACAATACCAATATGCGGGTAGTTTTTTTTGATTCGCCAAGTGACGATATCACCTGGGGCGTAATCTTGTGGATTTTTTGTGATTGGTAAAATTTGAGCGTGACGAATAAAAAATGTTTCTAAATTGGGCACGCGTCTATGGTCGATATTGCTGTCGGGTTTTTTTAAGCCCCAATAATTTGAGTATTTATCAAAGTTCGATAGCATATCTTCGTGAACTAATTGTTGCAAATCTATACCAAGTGTACGGTAACTGCGAATAACTAAATCGGTACAAACGCCTTTGTTTTTATCGACATCGCCATTAGGGTAGGCTATTTGTTGGTATTTTCCATCATAAATAATGAAGTGATTGAGCCGTTCTTTTGCGGCTTCGACCAAATCTTTTTTTGCCACACTTATAAAGGTCTGTAGCAGCAAAATGATGACCAAGGAAAATCTAAAAACAGTAGCCATGAATCACACTGTAGCCACAATGAAAAGTGTTAAATGTAGCAAAGCTACTGAAATAAACGGGGTTGATGGGTGCTTGTTTTCGCCAAATATAGATAACATCCGTTTTAACAACGGGATACTCGTATTGGTATTGTCCGATATTTTGTTTGGTGTAAGCTACGAGATTGCCAGTGATGGCTACCATGCGTTTATCAAAGGCTTGGGGCTCTAGAAAACCTTCTTTACAGGCAAGAAAACGCGAGCCATTTTTTGGAATAATGCGTTTGGGGCGTAAACTCTTATCGGTTTCGGTCTGAACGATTTCAAAACAGGTTTTATCTTTTTTGTTAATGGTGTGGATGATTAAACCTGACCAGCGAACTTTTTTGTTCATGATGTGATTGGCTTTTGCTTGAGCTGGTGTTAGGCTAGAGTATTCGCCTTGTAACGCTGGAGGAATTGTGGCACAAGAGGCTAATAATAGAATTAAACTTAATAGTGGGATAGTTGAGTTGGTTAATTTAGTTCGCATGTTTTTTCTCTGTCAAGATTTGAAAATCATTTGCTATTATAGTATAGGAAAACTGAAACTTTACTGAATATGACCTTTTTAGATGATTATAAGCCATGTTCAATCAGTCCCATTTTCGAGGCTTCCATGGTCGCTTCGGCTCGGGAATTGATGCCGAGTTTTTGGTAAATTTCTTTAACATAGCCATAACCAGTAGAACTTTTTATACCAAGCATTTCGGCGACTTGTGGCACTTTTATTCCTTTGGCTATAAGAGTAAGTACTTCTTTTTCACGTTTTGTGAGCTCGTTTTTCGGAATTTGTGGGTTAAAAAAACCTAATAATTTATTGGCAATAGCGGCAGATATTGGAAGTTTTCCTTGTTCAATATTGACCAACATTTGCGCAAGCTGTTCTTTATCTTGGTCTTTAAGTATATAGCCACGAGCACCCTTGCGTAAAGCACTAAAAACATGCTGGTCATCATCAAAAATTGTGGTGATAACAACCATAGTCGGTGCTTTTTTTTGATGCAAATAATCCACAATATCTAAACCGCTGCCATCAGGCAAGCCTATATCAACCAACGCCAAATCAAATATCTGACTCTTAACCAATACAAAAGCCGAAGCCAAGTCATTGGCAGTTTCAACCTGTGCCTGACCGTAGGCAAGTGCAACAGTTTGTTGCAACCAGTCCATAACAGCTGGCAAATCTTCGATGATTAGGATTTTATTTATACTCATAATTATAGGTAAGGCTAAATTGCGTACCTTGGTTAACTTGTGAATGCCAGTTTACCATTGCATTTATTGTTTTGGCACGTTTTTGTATGGTTTTTAGACCTTTGCCATTTTTATTCTGTAAAGCCATGCCTTTACCATTGTCTTTGACACTGAAGGCGAGTTGTTTTTCGGTACTTTGAACGGTTATTTCGACGTGGCTTGCTTGTGCATGTTTAATAATATTACTGGTCACTTCACGAAAGATACGACTGATAACGCTGGGCACCTGCATGGCAAGATTTGGGCTTTTATGGCTCAAATTAAGCGTGCTGTGCACCTCTATATTGCATGTTTCGAGTCGTTCTTTGATTTCTGCCACAATTTCATCGGCAAGTTGTTTGCTGTTGCATTGGATATTGAGTGTGTTTGCAACGGCGTGACGTATATCTTTGAGCACTTGTTTGGCTAGTTTTTTGCTGGTTTCATCTTTGGCTGCATAGATTAGTTGTAAAAGCTTTGCTCCCACATCATCGTGCAAGTTTGCGTAGATGCGTGAGCGTTCTTGTTCTTTGGCTTTTTCTATGAGTCGAGCAGAGTTATCAGCATTAAAACTGATTTCTGTGTTGGTGATGGTTTTTTTCTTTTTGCTAAATTCAATTACTCGCCACAAAAGCAAAGCCAGAGCCAGTGTTAGCACCATAGGAAAATAGTGATTAGGTTGCAGAAATTGCCATAACAACAAGAAAAAAAGGAGCACCGTTAATGCTACAAAAATTGGGTGAGGTTTTTCTTGTTTCGTCAAGTGCCATAACATTATTGCTAAGGTTGCGACAATTATCAGGATATTGATAAGAGCAACAAAACGTAGC
>CAZQMH010000066.1:0-9006 GCA_964594435.1 uncultured Alcanivoracaceae bacterium | reverse complement strand
TATTGCTAAGGTTGCGACAATTATCAGGATATTGATAAGAGCAACAAAACGTAGCACTAAACTGTCTGCCATGATTTAATCCAGACTGCTTTGCACGCTTTGCAGTTCAAATTCAACAACTTCGGTAGTATTCAGTACTTTCATGCTACGAATTTCAACGAGGGTGGCATAGATTTTATGTGCTCCAGGATGCACATCCGCAATCAATTGTTTACCCGACTTGACTTTGCCGTGTGGTATATCATCCAAATAAAACCTCACCCGAAAATTACTCGGCAACTGTCCTGCCAAGTTGACGCTAACATTTATGGTGTCATTATTGGTCTGCATAATGTCACCTGCTTGTGGTGTGCTGATATAAAATTCATTAATATTAAAGCTTTTCTTTTGTTCTGTGCTGGTGGTACTTTTTTTTATTTTACCATTGGCAATGACATCCAATGTCTTGTAAGAACCCTCTTTTTCATCGACTAAAGGCTTTTCATCGGTGTAGTGAATGTTGCCTTCTTCATCGGTATATTTGTAAAATTGTGTTTTGCTTGCAAGGTTTTGACTGCACAATACGGCAATTAATAATATCAGTTGTTTCATCATAAATATGTATATTCTAATTTGAGAAAAGTAAACTCTCTCTGTTATACAATTTTATGGCGATGAGTGCAAGCACTAGACCAAAAAATAATGAACCTACAATAGCTACAACAACCGAAAGTGAGCTGACCACCTCACCACGAAGCAATTGATTGATGAGTAAGTTTTGGCTAACAACTGGAATAAAGAACATCCACAGTTTTTCTTTAACAGGCATAAACATGAAAGCAAAACTCGGTATCATAGGAATAAATATCAACAAATTCACATAAGTCTGAGCTTCTTTAAAAGATTTACTAAAAGTGGCTACAATCGTTTGTAGTGAGGCTGCCATAATTGCCAAAGGAGAAAGAACAAGAATAAGCATCAGCACCAATTTCAAATCAAAAGTGATTTTCATGCCCAGTGTTTCTAGGGGCATAAAAGGCAATGCCAGTTTGAAGGCAACAATGGTTATCAGCATGGTTACCAATCCAAAAGTAATGGTTGCCATCAGTTTGCCAAGCAATAAATGCGAACGTTTGATGGGATTGAGCAACAAAGCTTCCAAAGAATTTCGCTCTTTTTCTCCAGCCATCGTGTCAATGGCAAGATACATGCTACCCATAAACAAACCACCAATCAACAAATACGGTAAAAAAGCCATAAACATCGCACCTTTCGATTGGGCAGTTGAGACATCGTGATCTTCCAAATAAACGGCATGTAAAATAATTGGACTCACGCCTCGAAGCATCAAACGGGTTTGTCCAATTTGTTGTGAATAGCGTTTGATGAGCGATTTAATTCGTCTTTGTGTGACATTTACCGCTCCTTTGGCGGTTGCATCATAGTATAATTCAATCTTAGCAGGGATGCCTTGGCTGAAATTTTCAGCAAATACAGGTGAAATCACCACCACCGCATCTTCTTGCTTTTCGCTAATGGCAGTTTCTGCATCACCTGAAAATTCTTTTACTAAGACATGTTCGCGGTGCAAAAATTTAATAAAGCTTTTGGCATTTTCTGAACCAGCAATCGACATCTCCAATTGTTCTTCTGCTTTATCTTTCTGCATATTTACCGCAAAATTCATAATGCCAACAAACAACAATGGTGAAAACAACGCTCCCATGAATATAGAAGTCATCAATGTTTTGCGATCGCGCACATTGTCCTTTATTTCTTTCAACATAACGGTAAGAATTTGTCTGAAATTTTGTTTATTCATGACCCGCTCCTGAGGTTACAATATGCACAAAGGCATCTTCAAGATTATCTTTATTGGTTTGATTTTGTAATTCCAACTGCGTTCCACTTGCACAAATAACACCATCATTGACCACCAAAATCTCATCACTGACCGCAGCCACTTCTTGCATGACATGTGAGGAGAATAAAATACATTTGCCCCGTTGTTTTTCTTTTTGCAGAAAACGTCGCACTCCTCGGGTACTCATCACATCCAGACCATTGGTGGGTTCATCTAAAATAATATTTTGCGGATCATGAACCAAAGCTCTGGCTATGGCGACTTTAACACGTTGCCCTTGAGAAAAACCATCGCAGCGACGTTCAATAAAATCAGCCATACGCAAATCTTCAACCAAGGAATCAATTCGCTGGTTGATATGCTTAACACTCATGCCATGTAATTGCCCAAAATAAGTAATATTCTCACGAGCACTCAAGCGTTTATACAAACCGCGAGTATCAGGTAAAATACCTAATAGTTTTCGGGCTTTTTCTGGTTCAAAACGTGGGTTGATGCCATCTATGCTAATTTCACCAGATTGTGGCGTAATCAAAGAATAAATCATGCGTAAGGTTGTGGTTTTACCCGCCCCATTAGCACCGAGCAAAGCCGTAATTTGTTGGTCTGGGGCACTAAAAGTCACATTTTTTACCGCTTCAACCTTGCCGAAACTTTTGCTTATAGCCTTAACTTCAATCATTGTTCTGGCCCCATCATGTTAATAAAAAAAGGTGTGTAATCAAAATCATCCATGCATTGAGTTTCCAGCTCTTGTTCGGGTTGGCTGATGAATTGAGCAATTATTTTTGGCAAACAACCCAGTGGAAAGACATTATGCCCTTGCCCTTTGGCAACCAAATGCTGAGCATTGCTCAAGGTTTGCATGGTGATTTCGGCAAATTCAGGCGGCGTGACGGGATCCAGTTCTCCAGATAATAACAATACCGGCAAATCAGAACTAACCGCTTCCTTAAAACTGGCATCTACCGTGCTGTGCGGCCAAACTTCACAGCTTTTTTGTGTTTTTCGCAGATAACCTTTGGTCAATATGGTTGTGTCTGCATTTTCCGTAAATTTGTAAAAAGGCACATCTTCGGCACAAATAATCGACATCTCCACATTGCTCATGCTTTTGCTCATCAGACTAGAAATCATACCCGCTTGAGCCGCTAGCGTTTCCAGTTGCCCATGATTTGCTTGGGCAATCATCAACGGCAACAAGCGGAAAGAAGACGCTGAGTAAGCAAACATACGGATGGCGATTGATAGGTATTCCTTATTAACCATCACCTCCTCATATTCCCCTGACATAAAATTTTGCAAGCGAAGGGTTTGTGGGTTTTTTTCGTACTTCTGCAACAACTGCCACATTTGTTGCTCAACATCACCAAACGCTTTTTGGCATGCTGGCTGCTTGGCACATTGCTCAAACTGCTTTAAAATAGCGTTTCGTATGTTTTCCTCATGGTGTTGAGCTAAGGCTTCTTGTTGCGGCACGACCCCATCTAAAATAACCGCTCGCAAAGCATTTGGGTACATTTTCATATAAGTTAATGCCTTCCGAGTACCATAAGAAACGCCCAATAAATTCCACTTTTTTATGCCTAAGGCTTGGCGAACTTGTTCTAAGTCTTTGATGGATTCGGTCGTGGTATAGAATCGCGTGTCGGCATCTAAGTCTTGCACACATTTTGTTAAGGCTTGGTAAAGAAGGCTTTCATCATCCTGTGCTTTTTGAGCCAAATCATCGGCAAAATGGCATTTTAATGGATTGGACTGCCCCGTGCCACGTTGGTCAACCAAAATAATATCACGATTTTTCATGATTTCTGCAAAACCATGTGCCACTTGTGGAAAAGTTTCAACCGCCGCTTGCCCTGGCCCTCCTGCCAACATCAACACGGGATCGTTTGCTTTTTTTACAGAGGAGGTACGTACGATGGCAATATTGAGTGCAATCTGACGTTGAGGGTTTTGTCGGTTTTCTGCCACCGATAATTGCCCACATTCCGCTTTGATACGATTAGCACTGTCTAAAGAACCGATTCGACAAGGTGATAATTCCAAAGCTTGAGTTGAGAAACTCACAAAACCGACCAGTAGCAGTAATACTTTTATTGTTAACTTCATTTTCAAGAGTCTTTATGAAAGACGGCTATTATGCCAACTTTTACCAACAATAAAAGTGCCAATAGTCACACAAAGCTGAATTATCCCAAATCCCGATAGTGAAATCACAATGAGAGCACAATCCCTTAATGTACCTAAGAAATTGTCAAAAAGCTTAATCACCAATCATTTTTGATTAGACTGATTTTTTAATTTTATTTTGTAAGGCAGCGATAATAGCCAAGTTTCCAGCAATTATATTACCACTTTGCAAGTAATCATTGCCGAGTTTAAAGTCTTTGCACTCACCACCAGCCTCAGAAACCAACAAAGAACCTGCTGCCATGTCCCACTTTTGCAACCCCATCTCCCAAAACCCATCAACTCGACCCGCAGCAACATAAGCCAAATCCAATGCCGCCGAACCTGCCCGTCTGATATCGCCAACTTCTTTAAAAATTGACTTAAATTGTAGCATGTAACGATTAAACACCGCACGTTTTCTAAAAGGAAAACCTGTGGCAATCACCGCATCTTTCAAGCCCGCTTTGCGGTCAATGCGCAAACGCATATCATTCAAGTAAGCACCCTGCCCACGAGAAGCATAAAATGTTTCATCACGAACAGGGTCATGCACCAAAGCATGTTCCATCACGCCTTTAACTTGCAAAGCAATAGAAACGCAATAATGCGGTATGCCATGCAAAAAGTTCGTGGTGCCATCAAGCGGGTCAACTATCCAAATATGATCGGATTCCTTATTGCCTATCAAGCCACCTTCTTCTGCCAAAATAGCATGTTCTGGGTGAGCCTTGCTGATCACTTCGATAATAGCTGCCTCGGCTTCTTTGTCGGCAATGCTGGCAAAATCATTTTCCCGTTTTTTTATCACATGTAAAGAATGCACTTGTTTTTGCAGACGAAGTAAAACTCCACCCGCCTTAAAAGCGGCTTTTTCGGCAATATTGATTTCTGGTTGACGCATAAATTGGACTGTTTTAAAGAATAATGCGTATGATAACTGTTATTTCCTCAATAATATATTTAATTGCATGAGATTTGGTTAAAATGATATATTTTTAAAAACCTGCAATATAATAATGTTAGAAAATATTCGCTTCGTTCTTTTGGGTACGACTCACAGCGGTAATATAGGAGCCGCAGCTCGTGCCATGAAAACCATGGGATTAACCGATTTAGCTCTGGTTCAACCCGAAGACTTCCCCAGCTCACAAGCCACATCACGTGCATCAGGAGCCGATGACTTGTTGCATAATGCCGCCATTTGTAAAGACGTTGTTTCTGCTCTAGAGAATAGCAAATTGGTTTTGGGCACAACCGCAAGAATGCGGCATTGTGATATTCCTGTTATTGATGCAAGGCAAGCCGCACAACTATTATACCAAGAAGCCAGCAGCAATAAAGTGGCACTGGTATTTGGTAAAGAACGCTATGGCATGACCAATGCCGAAATCGAACACTGCCATTATTTGGTTCGCCTGCCAACCATAGAAACCTTTTCCTCCTTAAATTTAGCCTCCGCCGTACAAGTTATGGCTTATGAATGCCGCATGGCTCAACTGCAAGCTATGAAAAAACCTATGGAAAAACCTACGGCCCCAAAAGTTGCAACTGATTTTGTCAGTGCCCAAGTGATGGAAAGTTTTTATCAACACTATTTTAAGGTCATGCAACAAACCTTGTATTTAAGACCGCAAGGACATGACTCCATAAAATCTAAAATTCGCCTTATGTACAACCGAATGCGACCAAAAAAACACGAAATTGATATTTTGCGAGGTTTTTTATCAAAGCTTGAAAAAAAGTTAAAATAATTTTGCAAAGTAGTTGACAGCTGATGCAATTACGTTAAAATGCTCGCTCCTTTAAGAAACTCGATTTCTTTGCATAGGTTACTCTTCCCCGATAGCTCAGTTGGTAGAGCAGGTGACTGTTAATCACCTTGTCGGCGGTTCAAGTCCGTCTCGGGGAGCCATATTTTTGGAAAAGGCTGCATTTTTTGCAGCCTTTTTTGTTTTTAAACTGAAAAATTTTAAAAACTAAGTTACTATACTGCACACTTTTGGGGTATCTTACACAAAACAGTATTTTTACTAACATTTTACACATAGGAAACATTCATGGCATTTGATGAATACGATGATTTTGAACAAGAGAAACTGGTTAAAGAGTGGATCAAGAACAACTGGTTTACCATCGCTTTAGGTTTGGTAATTGGCTTAGGCAGTGTTTTAGGCCTCAACTATTACAAAGCTTACCAACAAGCACAACGCTTTAAAATTGCAGCAAAATACCAAGACTTCACCAAAGTTTTAGATTTAAAGGAATTAAATGAAGCAAAAACAGTATTGAGCGAAATGGAAAAAGATGCACAGACTAACTTTTATACCATTGAAGCTCATTATAAATTGGCTAAGGAATTTGTCGCCAAAAACGAACTAGAAAAAGCAGCAGCAGAATTAAAAGCAATCGTTCAACAAAAGCCTGATGCATTATTTACCGAAATGACACAATTGCGTCTGGCTCGGCTCTACAACGCCATGAACAAGCACGATGAAGCTCTGACAGAAGTTAAAGGCATTACCATTGCAACATTTATTTCAAGTGCCAAAGAAATTGCTGGTGATGCTTACTTTGCTAAAGGTGAAAAAGACAAGGCAAAAACTGCTTTTACCGAAGCCATTGCAGAAGGTGAAGGTTATTCTGGAAAAAGAAATATTGAGATGAAATTGGGCAACTCATAATTTCCTCATTTTATCCCTACAAATACAAAGAGAAACCGCATGAAGAAAATCCTATTTTTGCTAAGCATTATTTTGCTGATAAATATTTCTTGTTCTTCAAACGATAAGAAAAAGAAAAAACAAGAACCTTTTAAACTGCCTAAAATTGAACAAGTTGGTAGTTTTAAAAAATTATGGTCTAAAAAACTGAGTGGCGGTAAAAAATTAGACGGATACAAGCTCATCCCTTCTATTGATGGCAACTCGCTATTTGTTGCAGATATTGAGGGTAACGTCTTAAAAGTAGATGCCGAAACTGGCAAAACTTTGTGGCATACCGAATTATCACTAGAGCTCAGTGCTGGTCCTGGCGTTGGTGACGATAGTATTGTTGTAGGCACAACCGAAGGACAAGCCATAGCCATGAACAAAGAAACAGGTGCCCAAACGTGGACTGTCAAACTTTCATCAGAAATCATCTCACCACCAGTACTCGATAACCAATTGGCAATCATTCGCACACAAGACGGCAAAATCTACGCCCTCAACACCCAGAACGGGCAAAGGGAATGGTTTTTTGACACCAATATTCCGAACCTAACCTTGCGTGGAAATTCCAAACCCATTGTCAAAGCAGGTCGTGTATATATTGGCTTTGACAACGGTAAAGTTGCCGCAATTAAACAAGAAACAGGGGAAGTTATTTGGTTACAGAACGTAGTGGATGCCAAAGGCAAGACGGAATTAACCCGCATCGTCGATATTGATGGCGATATGGCATTAATTGCCACCGATTTGTACCTATCCAGTGCCGTGGGCAAATCCATTGCGGTTGCCACCGAATCTGGTCGCGTTATGTGGTCTAAAGACACAGGTTCTGCTGTGGGCGTAACCGCCTCACGTAGCAATCTATTTGTAGTTGATACAAAATCCAATATTCATGCCTTAAATCGAGAAGATGGCAGTGACCAGTGGCACACCACAGAATTTACCTATCGACAACTCACTAAACCCGCTTATTATTTGGGTGATTTGGTTGTGGGTGATTTTGATGGTTATATTCATGTCATTAACGGCGATGATGGTACAATGCTGGCTCGCACACGAATGGGTAAACGCAGTTTCTATTCTGCCCCCGTGGTCTCAGCATCAATGCTTGTCGCCTATAACAAGGATGGCACACTGACTGCATTTGAATATTCGAGATAATGTTTTATGCTGCCCGTAATAGCCATAGTTGGTCGACCAAATGTAGGTAAATCAACCTTATTTAATATGTTGACCCACACGCGTGATGCTTTGGTGGCTGATTTTCCAGGGCTCACACGTGACCGCCAATACGGTATGTTGCAACTGGAAGAAACCGACGCCATTCTCATCGACACAGGCGGACTGCTTGGTGATGAAGGCAATTTGTCAGAATTAATGAATTCACAAGTCACCGCAGCGGTTGATGAAGCCCATTTTATCCTTTTTATGGTTGATGCCAAAGCTGGCTTAATGGAGCATGATAAAAAAATCATGCAAAGTTTACGTCACAGCCGCAAACCTATTATCCTACTGGTCAATAAAATTGACGGGCAAGATGAAAGCCTCGTTCTGCTTGATTTTTATCAACTTGGAACCGAAGAAATGCTTGCAATTGCCGCAGTTCACAAGCGAAACCTTGGCTATTTACGCGAAAAACTCGAAACATTTTGCCAAAAAGCCATTGACCAAGAACAAAGCCAACAAGACCAAATCGAAACAAAAGGACCCAATGTCGCCATTATTGGCCGCCCAAATGTTGGCAAATCCACTTTAGTTAACCGCCTACTCGGCGAAAACCGTGTACTCGCCTTTGATATGCCAGGCACAACTCGTGACTCCATCAGTTTGCCGTGCCAATGGGATGACAAAGACTACACTTTGGTTGATACTGCGGGGGTTCGCAGAAAAGCAAAAATTGGCGAAGGCATTGAAAAATTTAGCGTCATTAAAACCTTACAAGCCATCGACAAAAGCCAAGTTTGTGTCTTACTCATGGATGCTGTAGAAGGCATAACCGACCAAGATATGCACTTGCTTGGTTTAATCAACAAAAATGCCCGTGCCATCGTTATCGCCTTAAACAAATGGGACCACCTCGATGAAGATTACAAAAAAACAGTAAAATCCGAGTTTTCTCGTAAAATGTCGGCATTCTCATGGGTGCCGTTAGTCTACATCTCTGCCTTACATGGTTCGGGCTTGTCAGATTTAATGGACAGAGTAGACTTGGTTTATGAATCCGCCCCCAAAGAGCTCGATACCAACCAACTCACCGACGTCCTAAAAGAAGCCTTCAAA
>CAZQMH010000065.1:2541-12576 GCA_964594435.1 uncultured Alcanivoracaceae bacterium | reverse complement strand
AGGTTTGCTTAAAACTTATAACCAAACTCTTTTTCAAATCTAACGTGAAATTCATCCAGCGTAAAACTGTGGTTTTGGGTTCCGCCGCTGGCGATTTTAATGCTTCCCAAAAGTGATGCAATTCGACCAGTGGTTTGCATGTCAAAATCATTCATTAAGCCATAGAGTAAACCCGCTCGGTAGGCGTCGCCGCATCCAGTTGGGTCGATTATTTGTGCGGCTTCTACCACAGGAATATGATAAACGGTTCCTTGGGTATAGATTTCTGAACCTTTTTCGCCTCTTGTTACAATTAAAGCTTTTAAATGTGTGGCAATTTCTTTGGCATCCCAGCCCGTGCGTTCACAGACCAATTCGTACTCGTAGTCGTTGACTGCCATCCATGTGGCTTGTGCAATAAATTTCTTTAAATCGTCACCGTCAAACAATGGCATGGCTTGACCTGGGTCGAAAATAAAAGGAATGTTGGCATCACTAAATCCTTGGGCGTGAGCAATCATGCCGTCTCGACCATCAGGGCCAACAATGCCAATGCTAATATTTTTATGGTCACTCACCTTGCATTCATGGGAATAACTCATAGCTCCAGGATGAAAGGCGGTGATTTGGTTGTTGTCTTTGTCAGTTGTGATGAAGGCTTGAGGCGTAAACATGGTTTGTTTGACAATGATACCCTTAGTTGTGATATTGAGTTCTTCTAATCGAGACATGTAGGGAGAGAAATCTTGCCCAACGGCTCCCATTGGTACAGGATTGCCGCCTAATAGTTTTAAATTATAGGCGATATTGCCTGCTACACCACCAAATTCTCTGCGCATATTTGGCACAAAAAAGGAGACATTAAGCTTGTGTATTTGGTTAGGAAGGATATGGTTGACGAATTTGTCTTCAAAAACCATGATGGTATCGTAGGCTAGTGACCCACAGATTAGTGCTTTACTCATATTTATGTTCTCTTATAATTTTTCTAAAATTGATTTGACGGTTGCCGGATTGGCTTTGCCTTTGGTTTGTTTCATCACTTGCCCAATGAAATAATTAAACATTTTCATGTTGCCTGCTTTGTATTCTTGAAACTGACTGTTGTTGTTTTGAATGAGTTCGTGGATGATTTTTTCAAGCTCCGAGCTATCAGAGACTTGGGCCAAACCTTCTTTTTCGATGATTTCATTTGCCGTTTTATCGTTATCCCACATTTTTTCTAAAATTGTTTTGGCTATTTTGTGGGAAATAATGCCATCAGCCAGTGCATCGAGTAGTTCTGCTATTTGTTGTGTTGTTAGGTGTTGTTCTTCGATGCGTGCTTCTTTTGAGTTTAATAAGGCTGAAAATTCACCTAATAACATGTTAGCAGCATTTTTTGCGTTGGCTTTTTGCATTTTTGTTACGGTTTCATCGAAAAATTCAGCCATGTTTTTGTCATCGGCAATAAGCTTGGCTTCGTATGCTTTTAATGCCATTGTTTGGGTGTAACGCTGAATTTTTTGAGTGGGAAACTCAGGAATAAATTGTTTCTGATGGTCGATATAGGCTTGATCAATGACAACAGGCAATAAATCAGGGTCAGGGAAGTAGCGATAATCATTGGCTTCTTCCTTGCTTCGCATGGGGCGTGTTTCGTTTTTTTGAGCATCATAAAGTCGTGTTTCTTGGGTGATTTTTTGTCCCGATTCCAGCAGTTTAATCTGTCTTTTAATTTCGACATTGATGGCTTTTTCCACAAATCTAAAGGAGTTGATGTTTTTTAATTCGGTTCGTGTGCCCAACTCTTTTTGACCAACTTTTCTTATAGATACATTGGCGTCGCAACGAAATGAACCTTCTTGCAAGTTACCGTCACATATTCCTAAATGGGTGACAATGGTGTGAATGCCGCGCATGTATGCTACCGCTTCTTTGGCGGAACTTAAATCGGGTTCTGAGACGATTTCTATCAATGGCGTGCCACAACGATTGAGGTCGATGGCTGAAAATTGAGCATATTTGTCATGAATGGATTTGCCTGCATCTTCTTCAATATGGGCTCGATTGATGCGAATACGTTTTTCGTTGCCTTGCTCATCGGTAATAAATAACTCACCATGTTCAACGATTGGGTGATTGAGTTGGGTAATTTGGTACGCTTTTGGAGAGTCGGGATAAAAATAATTTTTTCTATCAAAACGTGATTCTTTGGCAATGATTTTTGCATTGACAGCCAGACCAAAACGAATGGCGTAGCGTAAGACTTTTTCATTAAAAACAGGCAGCGTACCTGGCATGGCTGCTTCTAATAGACTAACTTGGGTATTGGGTTCGGCTCCATAAGCTGTATTGGTGCCAGCAAATAGCTTCGATTTGGTTTTTAGTTGGGTGTGGATTTCTAGACCGATTACGGTTTCCCATTGTTTTGAATTACTCATCAAAACCCTCCGCTGTTAATTGATGGAAAGTTGTCGTTTCTTGAAATTGGTGGGCAACATTTAAGATGCTACTCTCTGCTAAATTATTGCCAATTAATTGCAAACCTACGGGTAAATTTTTAACCAAACCAATAGGCACAGATAAACAAGGCAAGCCTGCAAGCGATGCAGGAATGGTGAAAATATCGGCTTGGTACATGCTAATAGGGTCTTTTTTCGTATTAAATTCAAAGGCGACCTCCGGTGATACTGGAGCGGCAATAATATCCACATCAGCGAATACTTTTTGAAAGTCTTGAGCAATCAAACGACGAATTTTTTGGGCTTTGCGATAATAGGCATCATAAAAGCCAGCCGATAATGCCCACGTGCCAATCATGATGCGGCGTTTGACTTCTTCACCAAAGCCTTCGCTGCGAGAACGCAGGTACAAGTCTTGTAAATCTTTTGGGTTTTTGCATTGGTAACCATAACGTATGCCGTCAAATCGTGACAGATTAGATGAGCATTCTGCTGGTGCTAAAACATAATAAGCCGAAACCGCCAAATGAGCACTTGGTAACTGCTTTTCGACAATTTCTGCTCCTAATTGTTGCAAATGTTTGATAGCATCTTCGGTTGTTTGGCGAATTTCGCTATCCAATAATTCCATCCATTGAGGGATAATGGCAATTTTTTTACCTTTTAATGAGTTTTCTAAATTGGCTGAAAAATCTTCCTTACCAAGCTCGGAGGAGGTTGAGTCCTTGTCATCAAAGCCACACATTTGTGATAGGACTATCGCACAGTCTTGAGCAGTACGAGCAAAAACACCTGCTTGATCAAGACTGGAAGCAAAAGCCACCATGCCATAACGCGAGGCTCTTCCATAGCTGGGTTTTATGCCTGTGATGCCACATAATGCTGCGGGTTGTCGAATGGAGCCGCCGGTGTCGGTTCCTGTTGCAACTGGAACCAGTCCTGCGGCAACTGCGGCAGCAGAACCGCCAGATGAACCGCCAGGAACATGGTTGAGGTTCCAAGGGTTTTTGACGCTGCCAAAATAAGAGGTTTCATTGGATGAACCCATAGCAAACTCATCCATATTGGCTTTAGCAACGGTGACCATTCCTGCTTGGTTCAAACGCTCGACAACGGTTGCATCATAAGGAGCAATGAAATTAGCTAACATTTTAGAGGCACAACTGGTGAGGGTGTTTTTGGTGCAAAACAAATCCTTATGTGCTAATGGAATACCTGTGAGCAGTGAGTTGTGTTGGTTGTCGATGAGTTTTTGTGCTGCTTTGATTTGTTTTTGTGCCAAATCAGGGGTTAGACTGATAAAACAATTTAGCTTGTCGGCATGGCTTTGGATTTTATGTTGGTAGCTGTCATGTAACTCTTGCACACTGATTTCTTTGTTTTTTAAGGCGTTTGCCATTTGTTTTATGCTGGATAATTGCTTCATTCTATCACCGTTGGTACCAGATAATAATCTTCATCGGCGTGAGTAGCCAAGCTTAGTAACTGTTTTTTATGTGACACTTCGGTAACAACATCGGCTCGTAACCTTTGCACAGCATCCATAGGGTTTGCCATCGGTTTGATGTTTTCTGTATCGGCTTCATTGATGTGGTCAATCATGGCAACAACAGCATCTAATGAGGCGGTTATTTCCTCGATTTCGGTTTCATTGACCTGAAGTTTGGCTAGAACTGCAATTTGTTCCACTTCTTTACGATTAATTAACATAAATAGACTCTAAGTAATATATAATTCGCTCTTTCGTGCGAGCGTTAAAAAAAACAATTCGCTATTATGCCATTTTTCTATCATAAACCATAACAAATTACGTACAACATGTTTAAAAAATTTAGAAGTTTATTTTCAAATGATTTATCAATCGACTTAGGCACCGCCAATACCTTAATTTATATGAAAGATCATGGTATCGTTCTCAACGAGCCATCTGTAGTGGCAGTAAGGATGGACAGGGGCATCGGTGGACCCAAGGATATTGCATCAGTTGGTATGGATGCTAAGATGATGCTCGGTCGAACACCTGGACATATTAATACCATTCGTCCACTGAAAGATGGTGTTATTGCCGATTTTGAAATGACTTCTGCCATGTTGCAACATTTTATTCGTAAAGTTCATTCCAATAGGTGGCTGAAACCTTCTTCACGTGTTCTTATTTGTGTGCCCTGTGGCTCTACTCAGGTTGAACGAAAGGCGATTCAAGAATCTGCCGATGAAGCGGGTGCATCTGATGTTTTTTTGATTGAAGAACCTATGGCAGCAGCTATTGGTGCAGGTATCCCAATTCACGAAGCACGTGGTTCTATGGTTTTGGATATTGGTGGTGGAACCTCAGAGGTTGCTGTTTTGTCATTGAATGGAATTGTTTATTCTGCCTCGGTTAAGATTGGTGGTGATAAATTTGATGATGCGATTATCTCTTATGTTCGCAGAAGTTATGGTACTTTGATTGGTGAAACAACCGCCGAAAGAATTAAACACGAAATAGGCTGTGCTTACCCTTCAACCGAAGTCAAAACCATTGAAGTAACAGGGCGAAACCTTGCCGAAGGTGTGCCACGAATGTTTTCTATTAACAACAATGAAATCCTTGAGTCTTTGCACGAACCCTTGGCAGGTATTGTTTCTGCCGTTAAAACAGCTTTGGAACAAACGCCGCCTGAACTGTGTGCCGATGTTGCAGAGCAAGGCATTGTTTTAACAGGTGGAGGAGCTTTACTCAAAGACTTGGATAAATTATTGATGGAAGAGACAGGATTGCCAGTTTTAATTGCCGAAGACCCGCTGACATGTGTCGCTCGTGGTGGTGGCAAAGCCTTAGAAATCATGGATGAACAAGGTTCTGATTTTTTCACTTTTACGCGCAGATAAATAATACCACAAGAGCTTGTTGGAGTGCTAGTTTTTTATGTGGAGCCCTAAGAACGAATCATCAATTACTCAGAATAATGTGTTGCGGTTTTTATTTTTGGAGATTGTTTGTATCGTATTGATGGTTTTGGATCATTCCGCCAAAATTGCCACCCCAATTCGAGCCACAATTTCGAGTTTAACCTATCCTTTGGTTAAAATTGTTCAACTGCCGCAAAATGCTTACGAATTTCTCAAATCAAGTGCTTCAAAACAGTTTGACTTGCTGAATGAAAACGTTAACCTCAAGCAACAATTGTCGCAAGCACAAATTGATTTATTGCAAATGGAGGTTCTGTCGCAACAAAATAAAGAGCTGAGGCGTTTATTAGATGCCAAACAACTGCTGCCATTAAAGACTTCGGCTGCTTTTTTGATAAATGTTTATACTGGCGGCAATGCCAATCATTATCTCATCAATCAGGGAGCCAATCAAGGTGTGTTTATTGGGCAAACAGTGCTTGACCTTAATGGTGTGGCGGGGCAAGTTTTTTCAGTTGATCTAGAAACGGCTCATATTATACTTATCAGTAACAAACACCATGCCATTCCTGTTGAGTTTTTACGCACAGGGATACGAACCTATGCATATGGTACCGATGATTTTACTGTGTTATCGGTTCCTGAAATTCCTAAAAGTGCAGATATTCAAGCAGGAGATATTCTTATAACCTCTGGCTATGGTGGTGTATTTCCTCGTGGTTTACGGGTTGCGACCATCAGCAAGGTATTGGACTCAAGCAATAGTGCATTTTTGCAAGCTTTAGCCAAACCCAGTGCCGATTTAGCCCATATGAAGCAAGTGCTGTTGGTTTGGTCTGGAGAAAGTTCGACAACAACAATAATCCCCAACACCCTAAATAACAAGCAAAAAGAAAATAACACTGCCGCAGAAAAAACACAAAAACAAGCACAAGGAAGGCAAGAATGAAGCAATATTCTGCAAAATTTATTCATCTATCAATCATCTTGAGCTTGGTATTGATGTTAATTCCTTGGCACGGTTGGTTGCAAACATTGCAACCTTATTGGCTTGCACTGATTATCATTTATTGGAGTATTGAAGCACCAAAACAATGCGGAATGATGACCGCTTTTTTTTACAGCATACTACTGGATGTTTTGTACGGTAGCTTATTTGGCAAGCATGGGTTTTCTATGGTGGCAATGGTGTTTTTGATAAATAAAATACACAAACGCTTAAAAATGACCTCTTTTTGGCAATTGGCGTTGATGGTTGGAGCGTTATTGTTGAACGATGCCTTTATTCGCATGGTTATCGATTGGTTATCGCATAATGAAAAATCCTTTAGCATCAATTTGTATGCCGTTTTGGTTTCTATTTTATTGTGGCCCTGGTTTAAATATTCTATGGATAGATTACGCAATGTTTTTTAATGGTTAACTTACGAAAAAAACTCAAAAACCCACAAGCTGAAACTGCTGTTTTTAATGCTCGGATAGTGATTTCAGGGTTTATTGTGGTGCTGGCATTAGGTGTTATTTTTGCCCGGTTTTTCTATTTGCAAATTATGCAGCATGAATATTATTTGCAAAACTCTGAAAAAAATAGAATCAAAACGACAGCTTTAGCACCTGCTCGTGGTTTTATTTATGACAGGAACGGTCAACTTTTAGTTGATAATATCCCGACTTACCGATTGCAAGTTATTCCAGAAAAAGTTAATAAACTGAAAAATAAATTAATCCAAATCCAACCATTGGTAGATTTAAGCGATGAAGAAATAAAAGAAATATTAAAAAAAGAAAAAAATAACCGAGCTTTCAAGCCTTTGTTAGTCAAGGCAAAACTCAGCGAACAACAGTTAGCCGCATTTTTGGCAAGAAAATACCAGTTTTTAGGTTTTTTTGCAGAACCCTATTTAATTCGACATTACAAATACACCGATATTTTATCGCATGTTGTGGGTTATGTTGGACGTATAAACGAAAAAGATTTAAAGCGATTGGACGCTCAACGCTATAAAGGCACGGAATATACGGGTAAACTCGGCTTAGAACAATCTTTTGAAGATTTATTGCACGGGCAACCAGGTTCAATTACAGTCGAAACAAATGCCAAGGGTCGTATTTTAAGAACCATTGAAGAAACCCCAGCTCATAGTGGGCAAGATATTTATTTGACCATTGATATTGCCTTGCAAAAAGCGGCTTATGAGGCATTGGGTGATTTGACGGGTTCGGTGATTGCACTTAATCCCAAAAATGGTGAAATTTTAGCTATGGTGTCAAAACCAGGTTTTGATCCGAATGATTTTGTTAATGGCATCAGTCACAAAAAATATGCCATGCTTATCAATTCACCAGAAAAACCTTTATTTAATCGCAGTATTCGCGGAGGCTACGAGCCAGGTTCCACCTTTAAACCGTATATGGCATTAGCTGGGTTGTATTATAATGTTATAGATTTGGATTTTAGTATGTTTTCAAAAGGTTATTTTCAATTACCCAATCAAAAAAGAAAATACCATGATTGGCGACGTGGTGGGCATGGTCAAATCAATATTAAACAATCCTTAACCCAATCAGTTAATACTTTTTATTATGCATTGGCAGTCAAGTTGGGTATTGATAGAATTCACGAGTTCATGAGTTTTTTTAAGTTTGGCAAACTGACAAATGTTGAAATATTCGGTGAGAAAAAGGGCTTATTGCCTTCCCGACAATGGAAAAGAGCCGTCAAAAATAAAATGTGGTATCCTGGAGAAACCGTTATCACAGGTATTGGACAAGGGTTTTTAGTCTCAACTCCCATCCAGCTAGCTGCATCATTGGCAATCTTAGCCAATAAAGGTCAATACGTCACACCCCACCTGTTAAAAAGTCAAGAATACGCAATACAGACCATACCACCTAAAATAAAGGCAGAGTATTGGGATATTGTGCATCAAGGTATGATAGGTGTTGTCCATGATAAAAAAGGCACGGCACGAAGAATTGCCAATAAAAATTACTTAACAGCTGGCAAAAGCGGAACCTCACAAGTGTATGGGAAAAAAGAAGAAGATGTTTATACCAAACACAATGAAATACCCAAACACCTAAGAAACCATGCTCTTTTTATTGCTTTTGCTCCAGCTGATGACCCTTTAATAGCGGTTGTAGTGGTCGCAGAACATGGGCACAGTGGCTCGAAAGCCGCCGCCCCTGTTGCTGGCAAGGTGATAGAAAAATACTTGATGGATATCTATCATTATGGTTCAAATCCCGATAAAGAGAAACAAGATGATATTTAGCAATCACACACACCACAATAAACGGCACTATGTTGATTGGTGGTTGTTGTCTTTTATTCTTGTATTGATGGTTTTTGGTTTATTTGTATTGCATTCGGCAGGAACGTGGGTTTTGGTGAAAAAACAAATCATTCGTTTAGCTCTGGGCATGGTGGTTATGCTGTTTTTAGCACAAGTAAAGCCAGAAAAACTGGCAGGTATTACACCATGGTTGTATTTGCTGACGGTAATGTTACTGCTTGCTGTTTTCTTTTTTGGAGTGCAGTCAAAAGGTGCACAAAGGTGGTTAAAAATAGGCATACGTTTTCAACCATCAGAGCTGGCAAAACTTACCATACCTTTGGTGCTTGCCTGGTTTTACCGTTACCGCATTTTACCACCAAGTTTTAAATCAATAGCCATCAGTTTGTTGATATTGTTTGTTCCTGTGCTACTGATATTTAAACAACCCGACTTGGGTACGGCAATATTAGTCGCTGTTAGTGGACTTTTTGTTCTGTTTTTGGCTGGTCTTTCGTGGAAATATATAGTGGGTGGAGTGTTGGCTATTGCCAGTGCGGCTCCTGTTTTATGGATGTTTTTTATGCAAGAATACCAAAAAAAACGGGTGCTCACCTTTCTCAATCCGCAAAATGACACATTAGGTTCAGGCTGGAATATCATTCAATCAAAAATAGCCATAGGTTCAGGTGGATTATTTGGTAAAGGCTGGCATCAAGGTTCACAAACACAACTTGACTTTTTGCCCGAACATTCCACAGATTTTATATTGTCGGTTTTATCTGAAGAATTTGGCTTGTTAGGTGTGTCTGTGTTATTGCTTATTTATTTGGCGATTATTTTTCGTTGTTTGTATATTTCGATGCGAAGTAAAGATACATTTAATCGGCTCTTTGCCGGGGCTCTGACGCTAACATTTTTTGTCTATCTGTTTATAAATGCTGGAATGATAAGTGGCTTACTGCCCGTTGTTGGTGTACCATTACCATTGGTCAGCTACGGTGGCACATCCATTATCACTTTGATGGCATCATTTGGCATGATTATGTCTGTTTACAACCACAGGAAACTTTTAAAATAATGAAAAATCTAATTTGTATATTTCTGCTATTAAGTCTCAATGTTTTTGCGAAAGAAAAAAATAAAACACTTGATCCACTAGAAACATTTGCAACAAAAATTGCCAAAGCCAACAAGCTGGATAAAAAAGCCGTACTCAAAACCTTAAAACAAGCCAAAAAACAACAAAGCATCATCGACGCGATGAATCGACCAGCGGAAAAGAAAAAAGCATGGTTTGAATACCGAGCTATTTTTTTAACCGAAAAACGCACCAAAGGTGGAGTAAAATTCTGGCAAGAGCACAAGAAAACATTAACTGCGGTAAGCAAAGATACAGGTGTTCCCATCGAAATCATAGTTGCCATAATAGGCGTTGAAACCAA
>CAZQMH010000065.1:0-2531 GCA_964594435.1 uncultured Alcanivoracaceae bacterium | reverse complement strand
TGGTGGCAATAAAGGTTCTTACCGTGTTTTGGATGCACTGTATACTTTAGCTTTTCATTACCCCAAGCGTTCTAAATTTTTCACCTCTGAGTTAGAAAAATTCTTTGTTTTAACTACTAAGGAAAAAATTTCAACAACAAAAACACTCGGTTCCTATGCAGGAGCTATGGGCTTTGGTCAATTCATGCCCAGTTCCTATCTCATGTATGCCATTGATTACGATAAGGATGGCAAACGTGACTTGCTGGATAATATTGATGATGCCATTGCTTCGGTTGCAAATTATTTCAAAGCACATGGTTGGAAAAAAGGGCAGGGCATTGCCTACCAAGGGACAACTGAAAAAACATTTACAAAATTAGCCAAGCAAGACCTCAAACCCTCAAAAACAGTCAAACAACTCAAAGCCCTAGGTTACATAAGTCAACAAAAATTAGATGACAAAGAAAAAGTATCCCTGACCCAATTACAACAAAAAGATAAGATGGAATACTGGTTTGCTCTGCATAATTTTTATGTGATAACTCGCTACAATCACAGCGAGATGTATGCTATGGCTGTTTATCAACTATCCCAAGAAATTAAAAAACTGTATTTCACATTAGCGAACAGTAGATTAAAGGATAAAAAATAGTCTTTCATCTATCGACCAAATATAAAAAAGCTTGAACCTTCTATGGTATTTGCATAGCCTTAACTTCCATTAAGACAAAGTCTTTGTTATAGTTCAACTTTTCAAATGATGTATAACTCATACCATGCATGTTTATAAATTTGGCGGTACTTCACTGGCTTGTGCAGAAAAATTACAAGCAGTAGCTGCTATCGTTTCGAAGCAGGCGAGCACAACCAAAGTGGCTGTGGTTTTGTCAGCAATGGGCAAAATAACCGATAAGCTCATCACAATAATAAATAAGGCAATTACTGATGATGATTGGCAATCTCCGCTAGAGGAATTAGAAGATTTTCATCTTACGACCCTAGCCGAGCTTAATTGTGCTTGTGGCATTGAAGCCCAAAAACAACAAGTTAGCATCAACTATTTGATGCAAGAAGCTCGGGCAAAATTACAAGGTGTGACACTTCTTGGTCAATGTCCTGATGATGTTTATGCGTGGTTATTAACAGTTGGTGAGCAATTGTCTTTGGCAATAATGTACGCACAATTGGTTTCTATTGGATTGTCGGTTGAAATCATCGATGCCCGAGAAAATATTATCACCATTGATGATTCGTTTGATGGGGAAGTTGACCTTGAAATGACCAAACACAATCTGTCACGTTTTCAAAACACCCAAGCATCCGTTTTATTGATGGCAGGTTTCATTGCCAAAAGCATTAATAATAAAGCGACCACATTGGGTCGTAATGGCTCGGATTATTCCGCCGCTTTATTGGCTGTTGGTTTAAAGGCAAAAAAATGTACCATTTGGACAGATGTTGATGGTGTCTATAACGCTAATCCGCGTGAAATTAAAGCCGCTTATTTGGTTAAACAACTGAGTTATTACGAAGCCATGGAGTTGTCTTATTTTGGAGCCAGTGTTTTGCATCCAAAAACCATCACCCCTTTAATGCGGGCGAATATTCCATGTATTATCCGCAATACTAATAATCTTCAATGCTTAGGAACGACCATTTCTCATACTTCACACCAATCGGATAATTTTGCCACCGCCATTTCCAGTTTGCACAGCATCAGTATGGTTACGGTCAGTGGTCCAGGCATGAAAGGAATGGTGGGCATGGCAGCACGAGTTTTTGCAGCAATGAGTGCCGAAAATATCAGTATTGTATTAATTACTCAGTCTTCATCAGAATATTCCATTAGCTTTTGCATTGATACACGGACAAAACAGGCGGCAAAAAAATGCTTGGAAGATGTTTTTGCCTTAGAATTAGAAAATAAAATGCTTGATGCCATAAATTTTAAAGACGATTTGGCAATTATTACCTTAATTTCTGACAACATGAAGAAACGCAGAGGCACGGCGGCTCAATTTTTTCAATCCTTAGCCGTAGCCAATGTTAATATTGTCGCCATTGCCCAAGGCTCAAATGAGCGTTCTATCTCGGCAGTTATTGAAGAAGACAGAAGCAAAAGAGCACTCAAGAGTTGCCACCAATTGTTTTTTGATTCACGACAACACATAGAAATTATTTTAATTGGCTGTGGTTTAGTCGGCGATGCATTTTTAAAACAAATCAAGCGGCAACAAGACTATTTGCACAAGCAAAACATCAGCATAAAAGTGTGCGGTATTGTTAATTCAAAAGGTGCTTTGTTAAAAGAAGAGGGCATTGCTATTGAGCATTATAAAACCTTACTTGAAAGTGAGCTGATAGAAATTAACCGCACAATACTCAAAACCTTTCGACAGCAATCAAATTTGATAAACCCAATTATTGTCGATTGCACCTCATCAACCAGCGTGGCACAGGCTTATGTTGACTTTTTTGCTGCAGGTTATCATGTTGTTGCTGCCAATAAAAAAGCCACAACGCTTGATTTTGGATATTATCAGCAATTA
>CAZQMH010000064.1:0-12841 GCA_964594435.1 uncultured Alcanivoracaceae bacterium | reverse complement strand
AAAACGGCGTTTGTAATCTTGTTCGTATTCGCTGTAGTTGCCAGCAAAAAATTCCACATGTGATTCGTCCTCAAATGCCAAAATATGGGTGGCAATTCTATCCAAAAACCAGCGATCATGCGATATAACCATGACCGAACCGGCAAAATTTAAGATAGCTTCTTCTAATGCTCGCAAGGTTTCCACATCTAAATCATTGGTTGGTTCATCCAATAACAAGACATTACCACATTGTTTTAATACTTTTGCCAGTTGCAAACGGTTGCGTTCGCCGCCTGATAGGTTTTTGACTTGTTTTTGTTGGTCGGCTCCTTTGAAATTAAAGCGAGAGAGCCAAGCACGTGCGGGAATGGTGTAGTTGCCTATTTTGAGCACTTCATCTCCATTGCCAACATCTTGCCACAATTGTTTGTCGTTGGATAAATCCTCACGTGACTGTTTGACATAGGCTAATTCGACGGTTTCACCGACTTCAACCGTGCCGTTATCGGGCAATTCGGTGCCATCAATCATATTAAATAATGTTGATTTACCAGCACCATTTGGACCAATAATACCGACGATTGCTCCTTGCGGTACCTTAAAACTCAAATCATCTATTAAAAATTTATCATCAAAGGCTTTGCTGACATTGCTAAATTCGATGACTTTTTCACCGAGTCGAGGTCCTTGCGGAATAAAAATTTGGTTGGTTTCATTGCGTGCTTGAAATTCTTTTGATTGCAATTCTTCAAAGCGTTTTAACCGAGCTTTTGATTTGCTGCGTTTGCCTTTGGCATTGGAACGAACCCACTCCAGTTCTTGCTGAATAACTTTCATATGGGAGGCTTCGGCACGTTTTTCTTGAATTAAACGGGCTTCTTTTTGTTCCAGCCATGAACTGTAATTGCCTTCGTATGGAATACCATGCCCTCTATCCAGTTCCAAAATCCATTGCGCGACATTATCTAAAAAATACCTGTCATGCGTAACAGCGACAATGGTACCAGTAAAATCAGCTAAAAATCGTTCTAACCATGCCACGGTTTGGGCATCCAAGTGGTTGGTCGGCTCATCCAGCAACAACATATCAGGTGCGGACAATAACAGTTGGCACAATGCCACCCGACGTTTTTCGCCACCTGACAACACTTTCACCTGTTTATCCCAATTGGGCAAACGCAAGGCGTCGGCGGCTCGTTCTAAAGTTCTATCCAATTCCCAGCCATTTGCTGCTTCGATTTTATCTTGTAATTGGGCTTGTTGAGCTAATAGTTTGTCCATTGCATCATCGCTCATTTCCTCTCCAAACTTCTCTGAAATGGCATCAAATTCATCCAGCATGGCTTTAACTTCGCTCATGCCAGCTTCTACATTTTCACGCACTGTTTTTTGTTCTTCCAGTTGTGGTTCTTGGGGTAAATAACCTATTTTAATGCCAGTTTGAGGACGTGATTCACCGTTAAACTCTTTATCAATACCTGCCATGATACGTAAAACGGTAGATTTGCCTGAACCATTTAAACCCAAAACGCCAATTTTAGCACCTGGAAAAAAGCTAATGGATATGTCTTTAATGATTTCTTTATTCGGGGGAACCGTCTTGCTCACACGGTTCATGGTGTAGATGTATTGTGCCATAAATTTTTAGTATAAATTGAATGCCTGCTATCTTACATTATTTTATAGTAACAAAGGAAGGATAGTGAAATATTTGGAATAAATTTCAATGACCCGAATGGTTTTACCCAAATCCAGATATAGAAATCGTCAAAAATCCTTTGCATAAGGGTTTTTCTCTTGAGCAATGCCAAAAATAGATTTAGAATGACACAGTCCTTTATAGTTTACTTTAATGCAAGTTTTTAACTTATTATTTTTATTAGTATTTTCACTTGGCCAAGTTTCTCTTGTGGTTGCCGAAGATACGCCAACAGAAAATCCATCGAAGCCAGAGGTGGTTCGATTTCCTGTTATTACAGAAAAAGTTGACAAAAATTTATTTGATGCCGATTTTGAAAAGGTTAAAAAAACCATAGAACAAAGAAAACAACAAATCACCTTGCTCAGTGACAATTTGCAACAAAAGCTTAAAGAAGCCGCTATTTCAATTGAAAACCTTGAAAAACAGTTGGAAAAAGATGCAAAAGGTGAAGTGGTAGACAATCTCAACAACCAAGATATTCTCAAACAAATTCAAAATTTTAAAAATCAACAGGAAAACCTGCAAAACATAATGGATAACTACAAAGATATTCATTACAAATATGTCAATTTATTACACGAACTTGATAAGAAAGAAGAGCTACCAGATGCCGAAATAAAACTGCAAGAACCCTACACAATTTTTTCCGTTATCCAGCTCAATGATGCTTTGCAAAATAACATCAATCAGAAAATACTGCTAGCGGAACGAATAAAACAAGGCAACACCCGTCTAGCCAAACTGGCGGATTTGCTGGCTGAAATCATGATTGAATACACCATGGAACTTAGTAAACCAGAAGAAAGCACCAATTTATATATCACGCTAAGAAACGTCTATCTTTATCAGGCAGACTATGCCATTTTAAAACTCAAAAACAACAAACAACAACAAAAACTACAAGCATTGGAACAAAGCATAGAAAAAGCCCAAAAACTACTGCCCAAAATCATTGCCGATATGCAAGTAACCAGCGATGATTTACAAAAACTAGGTCAACAACTGGATGATTTTGATGAAAAGCTGAAAAAATTACAAAGTGAACACTCTAAACTTAACAGTGATTTTGATAAAATATCGCTCAAAGCGGAACTGGAACTTGATAATTTAGAAATAAAAATTAACAAATCTAAAAGTGCCCAAGAGATTGAAGTGTTACAGGTAAAAAAACAAGTCAATTTGCACAAAGTAAAATACGCTTATTTCGTCAAAAACCTGTTACAACAAAAAGAACGAGCCATACAATTGCAACGTGATGAAAGTGAATTCAATTTGATGTGGCTCAAAGCCTATACCGAGAAAAAAAGCAAGCCACAGGCGTTTAAGAGCATCATAACGGCATCGAAATCAAAAATCGTCGCCCAAGAAAACATGAAACTGGAAAACTTGCAATTATTAGATTCTCTCAATCGTTCTTCGCTAGAAATCAGTAGCCTTGTGCAAGATATAGCCTTAAAAAAAGAAAGTATTAGCCAGAAAAAGCCTGAAAAAAAATCAGCCAAACAGTTGGCAAAAGAATACACCAATTTGCTCAAACAATTGGACAAGAGCAATAAAACCATTCAAAAGCTATCCTTGCAATTAAACCAAAACAATGAACAACTGCAAAACACAATTGAAAAAAACAACCGTGTTTTGCAAGTGCTGTCGCAACAATTTAATAAAATTGAACAAATTGGTCAATGGTTTGACACCAAATTTAAAAGCCAACTTGATAAAATAAAAAGTATCTTGTATTACCCCTTGACCTCATTTGGTGATAAACCCTTCACCTTAGCAATCATACTCAAAATCTTACTCTATATTATACTTGGCTTCATGTTTTTGCGGTTTTTTAGAAGTCGTTTGGCTAAGTTTTTAAGCAAAAGAACCAAACTATCCGAAGGAGCGGCCTTTTCCATATCGACCTTAATCTATTATCTTGGTGGCTTGTTGGTTCTGTTGTTGGCACTATCTGCCTCAGGCTTTGACTTGGGACAGATGATGATTGTGTTTGGAGCTTTGGGTGTTGGTATTGGTTTTGGCTTGCAGAATATTGCCAATAATTTCGTCAGCGGCATGATACTGTTGATTGATAGAACATTGACCGTTGGTGACTCCATTACTTTAAGTGATGGTACGCATGGAAAAGTGGCGAAACTTGCCATGCGATACACGGTTATTCGCACCAATGGCGGCTATGATATTATCGTCCCCAACTCCGAATTGATTGCCAATCGTGTCACCTCAATGACTTTTGATGATAATTATTTCAGAATTGAAATTCCTTTTGGTGTATCCTATGATGCTGACCCAGAGTTAGTGCGTGAAATAACTTTAGAAGTGGCAGATAAAGTTAAACACACCATTAATCGTGAAAGCCAGAAATCAGCAGTATTATTCAGTGGTTTTGGTGATAATTCGCTGGATTTCGTTTTGCGAGTTTGGGTTTTTATTTATGACAGGTATCGTCCTTATGCGATTCAGAGTGATTATTATTATAAACTTTTCAAAGCTTTCAAAGAAGCAGGTATCGAAATTCCTTACCCGCAACGTGATTTGCATGTACGCAGTATGGATAAAAAACTGCTCAAATCCTTACAAAAATTCGATAAGGCAAAAGAATAACACAATATAAATTCTATTCTTGTAGGAATCATTCAACTTAATAAGGTACAATTCGTTTTTTTATATAACAAAAAAACAAATGCGAAAAGTACCCGAACTCAACCAAATAGACCTCATAAAAGGCACAAATCTTGAAAAGCAACGTTTTATTGATGATTTTTATAATGGCTTAGTCGAGTACGGTTTTATCGTGCTCAATCCGTATCAATTTGATTTCACCTTAATCGACCAAGCTTATACTAAATTTCAAAAGTTTTTTGCCTTGCCGATGGAAACAAAAATGAACTATTTTGGCAATAATGGCGGACAACGCGGCTATGTGCCCTTGTTAGTCGAACATGCCAAAGACTCTAAAAATCCAGATTTAAAAGAATTTTGGCACATAGGTCGAGAACTCGAACCAGACAATCATTATTACAACAGCAAAGATTACCCCAATAATATTTGGTGTGAAGATGTGGTTGCTGGATTTAAGCAAACAGGCTTGGCGGTTTACCAACAACTGGATTCTGTTGCCAAAAGCATGTTTCACTCCTTAGCTCAATCGTTGAATGTGCCTGATAGTTATTTTCAAGACATGACCAAAGATGGAAACTCAATTTTACGCACCATACATTATCCACCGCTTGAAAAATTTACCCAAAAAGATTCCATTCGAGCCGGTGCTCACGAAGACATCAATTTGATTACCTTATTGGTTGGAGCAACCGATGGTGGTTTGCAATTACTTGATAGAGATGGCAAATGGCTTGATGTGCCAAGTTTGCCCAATCAAATTGTCATAGACTCTGGAGACATGCTGTCTCGTATCACCAATGACGTCATTCCCGCAACCACGCACCGAGTGATTAATCCTGATAAAAGCACCAGTGAACGCTATTCCATGCCATTTTTCTGTCATCCACATGCCAATGCCGAACTGAATTGTATTCCATCTTGTCAAGGAACAGGTAAAAAATACCCAGATATATTAGCCAAAGAGTTTTTAACCCAGCGTCTCATCGAAATTGGCGTATTGAAAGCAGAAAGTGAATAAAAAATGATAGAGATTGGCATTGCGGGCATCAGTGGCAGAATAGGGCAAAGACTGGTGGAACTTATTAATAAGGATGAAAACGCCGTGGTATGTTGTGGTTTGGTCTCAAAAAATAGCCAGTTCAAAAGCACGACTATTGCTCTGTCATCTGTTTGTAAAAAAGCAGATATTTGGATAGATTTTTCAACACCCGCAGCGTTTGATAAAGTGTTGCACCATTGCCAACAACACGCTACACCGCTGGTCAGTGGCACAACAGGATTAAGTGAAACGCAATTTAAAGCATTAACAAAAGCCGCTGAATATGCCCCGATTTTATGGGCTTCAAATTTCTCTCTTTCTATCAATCTCATCCAACAAATGCTGTTAAAATACACAAAATTATGCAAAACACAGGCTAAAATCACCGAAACACATCATATTCACAAAAAGGACAAGCCATCAGGTACTGCCATTAGTCTTGCCAAAAGTATCAACCAAAATGGTGAGATAAAAAAAATTAACAACACAAATTTCCAACTTAACGACATTGCTATAAAATCCATAAGAGAAGGTGAAGTTGCTGGCATTCATCAAATTGACCTTGACAATCCAGCCGAGCAGATTTGTATTCATCACCGTGCTAAAACGCCAGAAATATTTGCCCAAGGAGCAATAGATGTTAGCAAGTGGCTAATAAAACAAAACAAAGGGCTGTATACTATGCAAAACTATATCGAGAGCATCAATGCATAAAATTCTTTTCGTTTGCATGGGCAATATCTGTCGTTCACCATCGGCTCAAGGTGTGTTTGAACATTTAATAAAACAAAAAGGTTTGGCAGAAAAATTCACCATTGATTCAGCGGGTACCCATCGTTATCATGTGGGTTCACCGCCTGATGAACGTTCGATTCTTTTCGCCCATAAACGTGGCATTGACCTATCAAAACAACGAGCCCGAAACATCAGCGCACAAGACTTTACATATTTTGACCTGATTGTTGCAATGGATGATGAAAATTATCGTAATCTACTGACCATTTGTGGCAAAAACCAACAAGAAAAATTGCTTAAAATGAAGCAGTTTTTACCGCAATCCCAATACACCGAAATACCCGATCCCTATTATGGCGGTCAACAAGGCTTTGATTTGGTGCTGGATTTACTCGAAGATGCTTGCCTTGGTTTGTTGGACTTTGTTTTGCAACAGCAAATATCCAAAAAGTTGATGTAGAAAAGTGAATGATAGTGCGTTCAGTTGATATGTATAGAAAACTAAAAAACATCTTTACTTCATTACTGAAAAAGTGTTTGAGGAGTCGATTTGTTATGTTAGAAGTCAGTACTTATATCATGCGTGCTAAATCTGGCTTTATTACGGGTATATTGTTGATAGTGTCCTTTTTTACTGTCGCTAATGCAAATATAATCAACCCAAAGACCTACTATTCAGACAACCATGATTTTGCTCTTAGGGTCACACCAAGTGATAGGTTTGGTCGTGGCAAGGCAGATTATTCTTTTATTTTGCATGATGTCAAAATTTGGGACAAAACATTAGGTGCAACTTTTCAAGAGGTAATAATCAGCGACAAAGGAACAATTTTTGCCTATTCTTATTCTTATGGTGTTGAATCCTTAATGCCCATTGGTACGCATAAGGATGAATTGATGTTGTGGATTATTGCTCAAAATGGTGACATTATAACCAAAAAAGTACTCAAACGTGGTCATAAGCCCAATGCCATTCATGGCTACCAACAGCCCATGTGTTTGGGTATGGTGTTACAAGAAAAAAATGATACTATAATTTTTCGCTTAACCCCTGATGACAATAAAAGTACCGAAAAATGGTTGCCATTTGCTGTAAAAACAGGTGTGCCAAAACCGCCTATGGAAATAGTGGTGCAGTTTAAAAATCAGTTGTACCATCAAATTGAGGATGTGGTAGCTGTTGTGGAACAAGGTTTTTATTTGCTCTTTATCCCAAAATTCCACAGTGTTTTAGATAACGACATCATCGTAACAAGAATGGTTGGCAATACAATCCAGTTACGTGACCAAACGGGTACATTATTGTGGCAAGATAATAATTTTAATGATTTTAAGCAAAGTATCATCGGCTTTAACGGAAAGGAACTGAGGCAATTTTTGCAGAACCATAAAATAATCGACTACGATAACTACCATCAGACATTTTCCGTATTGCATTTAGCAAAACACCAACGAACACATTATAAAATTGATGAACAAAATAATGTTATTGAGTTAAATTCGGATAAAATCAATCCAAAAGAATGGCTCAACCAGCAAGCCACAAGCCCAAAAAAATTTAAAACAACAGAACTCAAGTTAGCACAAACAATTGCTTTGCTAACAGAGGAAAACCATGCCGAGTTACCCAGTCATTTCAGAAATTTTGCGGTCAATAAAAAAGGGCAGATTGCCAGCATTGTTCGCGAAAACAAACAGTGGTATTTTTACCTTATCAATAAAAACAACACGGTTGAACAGAAATTTGCTCTGAATAACAAGCAGTTGCAGCAATATGACTTTTTTACTTTTGCTGCTTTTGCTTACTACAAAAATCAACAATGGTTGTTATTGTTAGACTCGGCAGTTGAATCAAAGAGTCTGCTTTTGTCAATAAACACCTTGAAACAAAGCACCCAGGTGTTAGATTATGCTTTAGGATATGCCAAAAACTTTACCGTTCATGAAGATTCTTCTCTGACCTTTTTAAGCATACAAAAGCATGTCAACGGTTTGCTACATTTGGATGAAAAGGGTCAAATATTATGGGAAAATTTTGAAAATAATTCATCAAAACCCGCCTATTTGTCCTCTTTGCAAGGTATTGCTCTCAATCAAGCACAGACAATCCTCGTTTTTGATGAAAACGAAAAAAAAGTAAATCTTTATTCACACAATGGCACATTTATAAAATCCATCAATCTGCTCGTCGCCAGTGCAGGAGAATTGGATTATCCTATAGCTATGGCAGTTGTCGATAATACTCTTGCCTTTGCCCAAGGCGATAAAAACGATAATCTCGTTATATTTAGGTTTTCTATGGATGGCGAATTTATCGGCAAACAACTCATAAAAAGTCAATTGGGGAGAAAATTGAGTTATGTTGCTGGTCTAAAGTCAAGGGCCAAAAATTTGTGGATTGCGGATCAAAATTTGTACCAATTTGATTCAGAGCTGAATGAAATAAAGCATTTTGGACAAAGTGAAAAACAACGCAGATTTAATCATATTTCTTGGATTTCTGTTGATGAACAGGGAGATGTTTTGTTGTTCAATGACCAAACTTTCACCCTTATAAAAATCTCAATTAAAGACAAAACACAGAGTATTTATTCTTTAAACCCCAAACTTATCCCAACCGATTTTAATGGCAATGGTATTTCAATTGATGCACAAAATAATTTCAATTTTAATCTAAATCAAGCCAAAATTGCGGTTTACAATACAAACGGACGGTTTAAGTACACCTTAAATTTGGATAAAAGTTGCAAACAATATTGCAATGACATGTTTATTGCACATGCAAGTCGCTGGATGTTTTGGCAATTAAGTGATTATAAAATTAATTTATTATTGCATGATAAAAAAGACACAATGCTCATCAAGTCAATAGCTAAAGACAAAAAAGGCAATTGGTTAAAAAATAGTGAGCGTGCTTTTTCCAATAGCAATGGCGGATTAATCGTGCTAGCCAAAAATTATGACTCTCAATCATCACAACTCTACAGTATTTATGTGCTCAATAATCAAGCTGATGTCACGCATGATTTTGTTTTGCCCTATGAGCACGGTGGGATTGAATATTTGAGCAGGGCAGGGAATTATATTTATCTTAAAGTCACTGCCGAAAATAGTATTCATGTTTATAATCTAAATGGAGAACTTAAGGCTAAAATGCGCTTAAATACTGCGACTGACCGCTGTTTTGACACCGTGTTTTATGCTGATGAAAAAACCCAAAAGCTGTACCTCTACCAAAACAAGCAGTTATTGGTTTATTCTTTGTACTCAGATCATCAAAGTGACTCCATACAGCAGGAAAAATAACAACTTGCTGGTTTGATGATTTATAATACTCAGGTTTATTAACATTTACCGAGAGATCTATGTCTCATAATCAAAAAAAATCCTTCCAAGCCCTAAATATCGCGGTGCATACGGTGAGCGACACACGCAACGAAGATAATGACACCTCAGGTCAAGCCTTGGTGCAAAGATTAACCGCCGCTGGGCATAATTTGATAGATAAAAAAATCACTCAAGACGATATTTTCCATATACGTGCCGTCCTTTCACAATGGATATACCGCGATGATGTCAATGTGGTGCTGATTACTGGCGGAACAGGCTTTACCGTTAGGGACAATACTCCGCAAGCCGTTGAACCATTGTTGGTCAAAAAGGTTGATGGCTTTGGTGAACTTTTTCGCTCGATTTCCTATGGTGAAATTGGCACATCAACCGTACAAAGTCGAGCTTTGGCAGGAATTTCCAATGGTACTTTGGTGGTTTGTATGCCTGGTTCACCCAATGCTTGCAAAACGGCATGGGATAAAATTTTACAAGAGCAACTCGATGCCAGTCATCGCCCATGTAATTTTGTCGAACATTTGCAAGGGGCTAAAGACAACGAAGTTGAATCAAGTTGCCAAAGCCGAGAATAAAAGTAGTATTTGAAATAATAATAGTTAAAATGTAAGCATGAAAGTATTTGCACCCGTAAGTATTGGAAATTTTTCCGTAGGCTTTGATTTATTAGGCTTGGCAATTCGTCCTATTGATGGAGAATTATTAGGCGATATTGTCGATGTCAGCCCAGCCTCAAGCTATGATTTAACCATTAGCGGTCATTATGCTGATGTTTTGCCGCCAGATAAAGCCAGCAATTTAGTCACCTTTGCTTATAAGCTTTTTATGCAAAGAATGGCAGAATTTGGTCATCCAAGTGAAGCTTTGAAACTGCACTTGTACAAAAACTTACCTGTTGGTAGCGGCTTGGGCTCCAGTTCGTCATCATCTGTGGCAGCGTTATATGCGATGAACTTGTATTTTAATGAACCATTTAGCATCGATGAATTGCTGCTGTTAGCGGGTGAATTAGAAGGCAAAGTAAGCGGTTCGGTGCATTATGATAATGTTGCTCCGTGCTTGCTTGGCGGATTGCAATTAATGACAGACTATCCGCCACAACCTTGTGTTGCTGTACCATTTCCTGAGTCATGGCAATTGATTGTGAGTTATCCAGGTGTCGCAGTCTCTACCAAAAAAGCACGGGAAATATTGCCAAAAGAGGTAAAATTAAGCACGGCGATTAAGTTTTCTCAAAATTTATCCGTGTTTATTCATGCTTTGCACAATGATAATGAAGAACTAGCCGCATCGGTTTTGTTTGATGTGATTGCCGAACCTAAACGCAAGTTCTTAATTCCAGGTTTTGATGCCTACAGAGATTGTGCCAAAAGCATGGGAGCTCTGGGTTTTGGTATTTCTGGTTCTGGTTCAACGGTATTTGCAATTACCAATGACCCACGAGTCTCAAACTAAATTCAAAAATACGCCTTAGAAATTTTTTGCCAAGAAGGTGGTTTTAGTCATATTTGTAAAGTTGATAATCTTGGCGTTAGACGAATAGAAGAAGAAAGTGATGAAATTACATAATTTAAAAATACCGCAACAAACAGTAAACTTTAAACAAGCCGTCATACAAGGAATAGGGCAGCAACAGGGCTTGTTTTTTGTCGATAAATTTAAGCCACTGGCAGATATTGATGACTTATTGGCTATGGACTTTGTCAGCAGAAGTGCGCATATCATTCACCACCTCATTGATGCGGAATTAAGTTATGCAAAAGTCCATGACATGGTTGAAAAAGCCTTTAATTTCCCTGTTCCCCTTGTCAAACTAGAACATAACATCGCTTGTTTGGAACTGTTTCATGGGCAAACGCTAGCCTTTAAGGATTTTGGCGCACGTTTTATGGCACAATGCGTGGCAGAATTTAATGACAAATCACAGTTGACTATTTTAACTGCCACATCAGGAGATACAGGTGCTGCCGTTGCTCATGCCTTTTATGGACTTGATGGCATAAACGTCAAAATACTCTACCCAAAAGGTAAAATATCACCATTACAAGAAAAGTTGTTTTGTACCTTGGGTAAGAATATCGAAACCTATGCCGTTGATGGCGACTTTGATGACTGCCAACATTTGGTCAAAAGTGCTTTTGATGCAGATGAAATACGACAAAAACACAACCTCACATCCGCAAATTCCATTAATATCAGTCGCCTGTTGGCACAAGTCTGTTATTATTTTGAAGCCGCAAGTCACTATCGACAGGGCGATTTGGTGGTTTGTGTGCCCAGTGGGAATTTTGGTAACTTATGTGCCGGCGTCATTGCCAAAAAAATAGGAGCCCCCATTCGTCGCTTTATTGCTGCTACCAATGCCAATGATACGGTTCCACGTTATCTTATAGAAAACACATGGTCGCCAAACAAAACCATAGAAACGGCAGCCAATGCTATGGATGTTAGCAATCCCAGTAATTGGCCACGCATTATGGCTCTGTATAATAATGATATAGATGCACTAAAATACGATATTTCAGCCACCATAAAAAGTGATGAACAAACCTTTTTAGCGATGGAACAATTGCAAATTGAAGGCTATATTGCCGAACCCCATACCGCCATTGCCTATGCAGGTTTGATTGAATCTTTACAAGATGACGAAAAAGGGGTTTTTATTTCTACTGCTCATCCTGCAAAATTCATTGAAACCGTCGAAAAAGTCTTAAAAACCACGCTCACATTGCCCCAAGCTTTACAAAAAGTCCAAAATTTGGAAAATTTATCCCAATCCATTACTAATAACACAGATAAATTTAAGCAAATGCTGTTAGAATAGCGGAAAATTTATATTGAGGAGAAATCAATGAATAACGTCAGACAAATCCATCCAAAGCAAGAATTTCCGATAAAAACCGTCGTGTTTTTTGTGATTGTTATATTGTTGCTGTGGCTGGCATCAAAATCCTATAAAACAGTAGAAGTCGGTCATGCTGCTGTTGCGACCTTGTTTGGCAAGGTTGTTGATAATCATTACTCTGAAGGTTTACACTTTCCTGTTAACCCGCTGTACAAGTGGCATGAATTTGATATTCGTGAAAAAACACACAAAGAACAAGCCCAAGTTCCCTCGCAAGATCAATTACAAACCTCGATTGATGTCAGTGTTCAATACCGTTTGAATGGTGAAAACGTTGCCGCAATGTTACAAACAACGGGTGGAATGCAGCAATTATTAGATGTTCAACTGGTTCCAAAATTGCGTTCCTTATTGAGAGAACAGGGCAAAACCATCAAGCGTGCCGAGGATTTCTTTTTGGAAGAAACACAAGATAAGCTACAAACAGCCTTATTATCAGGCTTACAAGACTACCTTGCTCCAAAAGGTGTTAAAGTCTCTGCGGTTCTTATTCGTGATATTACAT
>CAZQMH010000063.1:4269-12851 GCA_964594435.1 uncultured Alcanivoracaceae bacterium | reverse complement strand
TTTACTCGGTTGGCGGCGGTTTTATTATTTCTCACAACAAACTTGCCCAACAAGAAATCATAGAAGACAACACCCAATTGCCTTTTGCCTTTAAAACGGGTGAGGATTTGTTGCAATTGTGCAAAAAACACAAAAAAACCATTGCCCAAATCATGTACGAAAACGAAAAAATCTGGGCCAGCACAAAAAAAATCAACCAGCAACTCGACAAACTATGGCAAGTCTTCAAAGCCTGTGTCGAACGTGGCTTACACAGCAGCGGAGAATTACCAGGCGGCTTAAAAGTCAAAAGAAGAGCACCTGTTTTATTCGACTCGCTACGCAACAAACCGCAAGCCGCCCTACGCGACCCACTGACCATACTCGATTGGGTCAATCTTTATGCTTTAGCCGTCAGCGAAGAAAATGCCGCCGGCGGTCGTGTCGTCACAGCCCCGACCAATGGTGCCGCAGGAATTATTCCTGCCGTGATGCACTATTATTACCACTTCTGTCCTTCTGCCACAATTCAAGGTATCCGAAATTTTATCCTAACCGCTGGTGCCATTGGTATGTTATACAAAGAAAACGCCTCCATCTCTGGTGCCGAAGTCGGTTGCCAAGGTGAAGTCGGCGTTGCTTGCTCAATGGCTGCCGCTGGGCTGGCTGCTGCCTGTGAAGAATCGCCCGAACACATCGAAAATGCCGCAGAAATTGCGATGGAACACAATCTTGGCTTAACCTGCGACCCTATTGGTGGTTTGGTGCAAATTCCCTGCATCGAACGCAACGCTATGGGAGCCGTCAAAGCGATTAATGCTTTTCGCATGGCATCTCGTGGTGATGGCAGTCATTGGGTCTCATTAGACAAAGTGATAAAAACCATGAAAATCACAGGACAAGACATGCAATCCAAATACAAAGAAACCTCAAGAGGCGGTTTAGCGGTTAATATTATTGAGTGTTAAAATACCCTTGTGAACGAGACCCTATGAAATCTTCATGAATATCGTTTAGCTGGATACTGAAATCATTTGTTGTCATTTCACGCACAAATCTTTTTAAGGCAGTGCTCACACAAGGAAAAGCAATGTCATCCCAAGGTATTTCACTTGGCAAAAAAAGTTTAACTGCCAAACTTTCGCTGGTCGGTTTAAAATGTTCGCCATCGAGTTGTGCCCGAAAAATAGTATAAACTTGTGAATTAGCAATAATATTATAAACCCCAAATAACTTCATATTTTTAAGCCTTGCCTCCGTTTCTTCATAACATTCACGAGCCGCTCCCGCTTGGGTCGTTTCGCCCAATTCCATAAAACCCGCAGGTATGGTCCACGTACCATAACGTGGCTCGATGGCACGTTTAGCCAATAATATTTTACCCTCATGCTCAACAACCACACCCGTAATAATTTTTGGGTTTTGGTAATGAATCGCATGACAGCAGGTACAAATAGCCCGTTGGTGGTCGTCATTATGTGGTATTTTATACTCAACTGTCGCACCACATTGGTCGCAGAATTTTATCTTCATCATTATTTCCTGATTTTTATAACACTATCAAATCGTGTCGTGTAGGCTGGTGTTTTTTTAGAACTGTGCATGACCCACTGCTGGCTATGCCCTTCACTGGCAAATCGAGCCACACCTTTGCCGTATTTTTGGTTGATAGCATCCAAAACGTGCATCAATTTATAATCTGCTATCGGCTCAGGTGCAAACATATCCATCTGCCCACGATTTTTTTCACCAATGGCATTAAGGGTAATACCAACCTTTTTATAAAAATACCCTTGTTTAAAGATTTTTTTCAAAGCATGGCTGCACGCTTTTAAAAAAAACCGTGTATCATCACTTGGCACGGGTAATTTCACCGTAAGAGCTTGAGCATATTGTTTATCACGGCGACTAAAAGGATTGGTACGAATACCAACAGTAATACACGACGCCACCGAACCTTGTTGCCGTAATTGCACACAAGCACGAGTCACATGATAGCCCAAGGCTTGAGCAAGCACATTATAATCATTACTTTTTTCACCAAATGAACGGCTACAAATAATCTGTTTCTTTTTTTCAGGCTCTGCATCAAATGCTAAACAAGAAACACCTCGCAATTCAGTGATAGTTCGTTCCATTACCACGCCAAAGTGCCTTCGCATAACTTTAATATTGCTGTCACGTAATTGTTGGGCTGTGGTTATTTGCATGGCATTCAGTTTGGCACCCAAAGCCCGCCCTATTCCCCATACATCATTGACCGCCAAATGTTTTAAGGCTTCGGTTTGCTGATAAGCATTATCCAGCATCAAGACATTGCCACTGACTTTTAATTTCTTGGCAAAATGATTAGCAACCTTTGCCAAGGTCTTGCTTGGAGCAATACCGACACAAACTGGCAACCCCAACCATTTGAAAATATGTTTTACCAATTTTTGGCTGTGCTTAAGCAAATTTAAATGCTGAAAATTGTTAAAGTTTAAAAAAGACTCATCAATTGAATAAACCTCAATATCATCACTGTAACGCTCAATAATCGACACAACACGATGCGACATATCACCATAAAGAGCATAGTTAGAAGATAAAACAGCAATATTATACTGTTGCACCAACTCATTAATTTGATAAATTGGCGTACCCATCTTAATGCCTAAGTTTTTAACCTCATCCGAACGAGCCACCGCACAACCATCATTATTGCTCAAAACAATAACCGCACGATGCCATAAGCTTGGGTCAAAAACCCGCTCACAGCTGACATAAAAATTATTAACATCACATAAGGCAATCATAATTTTCAGTGTAACCCTAAATCTATGCTACAATCAATTTTTTTGGGGAAAATTATGAGTACTTTTTACGACTTCAAAGCAAAAACCATAGATGGCAAAGAAATAGCCATGGACGAATTCAAAGATAATGTTGTCTTAGTGGTTAATACTGCCAGCAAATGTGGTTTGACACCTCAATTTGAGGGATTGCAGAAACTGCACGAGGAATACCATGATAAGGGATTGAAAATACTGGGTTTTCCATGCAATCAATTCGCAGGACAAGACCCAGGAAGCAACCAAGAAATTGCCGAATTTTGTGTAAAAAACTATGGCGTGGATTTTACCATGTTTGACAAAATTGATGTCAATGGCAAACAAGCCCATCCACTTTTTGCTTATCTCAAAGATGAACTGGGCGGTACATTTGGTAAAAAAATCAAATGGAACTTCACTAAATTTTTAATTAGTAAGGATGGCAAGCCACTCAAACGCTTTGCCCCAACCACCAAACCCAAAGACATTGAAAAATCAATTATTCAAGCACTTGATTAAAACCCAAATACCCAAAAAACATGTACCATAATTTTTTTATTGTGGCATAATATTTAAAAAATAATAAAAATCTAAAACTTAACACGTGCATTTAAAACATAACACCATAACTTTTGCTTTGTATTTTGTTTGTACATTTGTTGTGCTAAAGCTTATGTACGAACCCGTACAAGCGGTTCTAATATGGCCTGCTGCTGGCATCGGCATAGCCGCCGCTTTGGTATGGGGAATTCGAGTTTTACCCGCACTGTATTTAGCCGAACTGGCTATTAGTTTGTTATTTTATCAAAATCCTGATTACCCCATTACCACAGCATCCCTGATTAAATCCAATGCCTTCATTCTTGCTGGTGTTATGAGAAGTTATTTGGGTGCGTATCTTATTCGTTATATGATTGGCTACCCCAATTCATTCATCTCCTACAAGCCCATTATTAAATTTTACCTCATCGTGGCACCACTCACGACTTTTTTGTCCACTCTTGTTTATACTTTTATAAAGTACTTATTTAACTATATTTCAACCACTAATTTTATTGATAACTTTATCAGTTGGTGGTTCGGTGATTTGCTTGGTTTTATCCTGTTTGTGCCCTTAACCATGCTTTTTATTGCCCAACCAAAATCCATCTGGAAAGCTCGTAGATTAAGCATCGGCTTGCCAATTATTATCCTCTTCCTTTCAACCATACTGCTATACAACAAATCTATCGTCTCAGAAAACGAAGATATTGCAAACAAGCTCAATTTAAAAAATGAAATCGTCACAACCAACATCTCCATAAAACTAAATTGGTTAGCCCAGTTCAACAAAAAATTACAAGCAAAAGCACAAGAGCCCACCATCAGCCAAACTGAGTTTATCAATTTCCTGCGACAGAATGCACAACACTATCCTTTGTTAGATGCCGTAACGATAAGCTGGAATAAAAACCATGATTTTCTTGCTTTTAGCCCCAAAAAAACAGCCAGCATACAAAAATTAGTAGCAACCCAAAGACAGGACAAGAGCTTTTTTTATATTCCTAAGGACAGACAATTTTCACCAACACTCTACGACAACAACAGCGACACTTTCTCCAACCGCATACTCCTGTCATCTCATGGCAATAAAATAGAACTTGTTATTTACCACCATTTAACAACCTTCATCTCGACACAATTTAAGAAATACAGCATCGATAACAGCAACATAAACCTCAGCATTCCTTTTAAAGATCAACAGATAGAACTGGCATCCAGTCACTTTAAGTTACCAGAAAAAACACCGCCATCAAAGAAAAAAATACACATCATGCAAGAAGAGTGGCAACTCAGCATTCAGCCAACCACAGAATACTTAATCAGAAACCACTCCTACTCTTCCACCCTGATTGCCAAAACCAGCTTTATATTTACGGGGTTGATTTCAATAATGTTAATGATTTTAACAGGTAAAACCGTGTTAAACCAAATCAAAATCAAAGACCGAACATTAGAACTCGACATACAAGCCAAAAAATTAAAATCTTCTAAAGAACAATACCAAGATTTAGTAGAACATCATCCTGTTATTCTGTGGCGACAAAATTTAGCCAGTCAAAAAATGTCCTACATGAGCAAAAAAGTCGAGAAGGTCTTTGGCTACCCCTTGATGAACTGGTTAAACATCAAAGATTTTTGGTTAAGTCGCATACACAGTGCCGACCAACAAAAAGTTAAAAACATCATTCAACAAGCCATCAAAAATCAAGAAAGCTTCGCTTTGCAATACAAAATTATCAAAGCAGACAAATCTATTGCATGGATAAAAGACGTGGTCAATGTTGTTATTGAAGACGGCAGCGTCACTGAACTTGTTGGCTTAATGATAGATAACTCAAGTGAAGAACAAGCCCTGCAAAAAAGTGCTCTGGTTGAAAGCAAATACCAAACTTTATTCCAATATTCTGTTGACCCATTGCTTATTCTAAACCTCGATGATTTCTCAGTAAAAGACGTGAATGATAAAGCCAAAAACATTTTTGGAGAAAAGGTCAAACAAAAACACATACTGCTTGCAGAATTTGCACCAAAAAAACAAGCCGATGGCAGTCGCAGTGAAAAGTTTTTAAGCAAAATATTAAAAAAATTCAGCCATTTAAACAGATTAGACTTTGAATTTCTGATGTTTGATAAAAATCAGCAAGCCATGATTTGCCAAATTGAAATGGTCAAACTACCAGAAGAATTTACCAACAGTGCTCTGGTCAACATTAATGACATCACAGAAAAAAAACGTCATGAGAAAAAAATTAACAAACTCGCCTACTATGACACTTTGACAGGCTTACCTAATCGGCAATATTTTTATTCTAAATTTGAATATTTTCATAAGCGAGCGATTGAAAACAAATTATACGGTTGCCTCATCTATTTAGATTTGGACAGATTTAAAATATTAAACGATTCAAAAGGTCACCAGACAGGCGATCAACTGCTTAAAAAAGTGGGTAACCGCATTCAAAAAACCTCCAAAAAGAAAAACTTTTGTGCCCGCTTAGCAGGCGATGAATTTATCATTCTCACCAAAAACCTACAAGACTCTATCGAAAGCACACTCGAAAAAAGTTTAACCCTTGCAGAAAGCATACTGGACTCTTTAAACGAACCGTACCAACTTGATGACTACGAACATTTTATCACACCCAGCATCGGCATTGCCGTCTTCCCGGCTGAACACAACTCTTTGGATCAAATAATTCATCAAGCCGATATTGCCATGTACACCTCAAAAAACAGAGGCAAAAACACCATAACCGTCTATCAAAACAGCATGATGGAACATGTACAAAGCAAACTTCGGCTCGAAAAAGCCATAAAACAAGCCTTTGAATACAATGAATTTGAATTGCTATACCAAGCCCAATACAACGAAAAACACCAAATCAACTCGGTAGAGGCCTTGCTTCGTTGGGATAAACTCTATGATTTTTCCATCACCACAGAAGAACTCATCACCACCATAGAAACAATGGGACTCATTCACGAACTCGGCTTTTGGGTTTTTGACAAAGCCTGCTGGCAACTTGAGCAATGGAACAAACAAAACAGCACAGTTAAAACCATAGCCATCAATGTCAGTGCCAAACAATTTCACGAAAAACTCTTCACCGAACAAATCAAAAGCATCATCGACAATTATGACATCCGCCCCAAACAAGTCTGTATCGAATTAACCGAAGCCGTGATTGCCAAAGATTTAGGTGTTTTAGTCTCAAAACTGAACGAACTCAAAGCCTTTGGCGTCAAAGTCTCACTCGATGACTTTGGCACAGGCTACTCCTCTTTGGCGTATTTAAAATACTTACCCATTGACCAACTCAAAATAGACAAACTATTTGTGCATGATTTGCATGTTGGAAAAACCGCTCAATTTATCATCAAGACCATTATTGATTTGGCGTCTTCATTGCATTTAGATCTGGTTGCCGAAGGCATAGAAACAAAACAACAATTTGAAATATTACTGCAATTAGGTTGCAAAAAATTTCAAGGATTTTATTTTTCCACTGCCCTATCAGCAGATAAGTTATAAATCCCCAATTAATTGTTCAACATCTGTCATCTTGGTCGCATGAGAAAATACCAAGCGAATAATATCCGTACTTCCAGGCCAGACATGAAAAGCAAAACCCTTGCCTTGCAACTGAGCAATTTTTTCCTCAGGCAAACGTAAAAAAGCTTCATTGGCTTGCACTGGATAAAGGAAATCATGCGTATCTTTTAAAGAATGGTACAAATATTGAGCACAATCATTGGCATGTTGTGCTAACTTTAACCACAAATCATCCGCCAAATAAGCCAATAATTGTGCCGAAACAAAACGCATCTTGCTGATTAAATGTCCCGCTTGTTTTCTGCGGCGTTTTATTTGCGTGCCAATTTTAGGATTAAAGATGACCAAAGCCTCAGCAATCATAGCACCGTTCTTGGTGGCTCCAAATGATAACAAATCCACCCCATTCTTCCACGTCATATCCGCAATACAACCACTACTGGCAGCGACAGCATTGGCAATACGGGAACCATCCATATGCAAATACAAACCGTGTTTTTGTTTTATTTTTTGCAGATTTTTCAACTCCTCATCACTGTAAATAGTTCCAGCCTCACTGCTTTGAGTGATGGAAATCAGATGAGGTTTGCATTCGTGTTCGCCATGCACACCCGTGGCAGATAACATGCCATCGAGTTTATGCAAGTCAATTTTCCCATCTTTACCACCCACTCCAATAAGCTTCGCACCACCTGCATAAAACTCAGGTGCACCACACTCATCATTAATAAGATGGGCATTGCTGGAACAAAAAACCGAGCCATAACAAGGTGTTGTCAAAGCAACCGACAAAGCATTCGCCGCCGTTCCCGTGGTTAAGGGAATCACCTCACAGCAACAACCAAACAGCTGTTGCATAACATCCGTTAATTTTTCACTGTAACTATCGTAACCATACGATTCTTCAAAACCTGTGTTCGCATCAATGATGGCTTGCATAATTGTGCTATTTACTGGAGCTTCGTTATCACTTCTGAAATTCATAAACTATTCAAATTTAATAGAATGACCAACTATAAATCATACAAACAATGAATACTATTAAAATTTTTGCATATTTTTCTTGACAGAGAATTTCAACTAAGAGATTATACCCGCAACATAAGAAATTTTAAGCCTTAACACAAATGAATTTAATCCAAAACATAATTGTCGTCATTATTATTCTCAACACTCTGTGGTGAGAACGGCGAATAATTGGATTTCCAAAAAGCCCTTCTCACAACAAGAGAAGGGTTTTTTTTTGCAACCAAACTAAAAACATGAAAAAAGAAACAAACAAATACTCAAAAGCCGTCACCCAAGACGACACACAACCCGCCGCCAAGGCGATGTTACACGCCATTGGCATGAGCAATGAAGATTTGCAAAACCCATTGGTCGGTATTGCCAGCACAGGTTACGATGGCAATCCCTGCAATATGCACCTCAATGATTTAGCCGCTCATATCAAAAAATCCATCAACAAAAAAGCACTTAATGGCTTGATTTTTAACACCATAGGCATTTCTGATGGCATATCCATGGGCACCGAAGGAATGCGTTACTCTTTACCATCTCGCGATGTCATCGCCGACTCGATTGAAATGGTCACCTGCGGCATGAGTTATGACGCCAATGTTTCCATCGTTGGTTGCGACAAAAACATGCCAGGTGCTTTGATGGCAATGTTACGCTTCAATCGTCCATCCATTCTT